>NZ_JASNVZ010000014.1:0-81272 GCF_049311085.1 Sphingomonas sp. 3-13AW
GCCCCCGCCTCCTTCCCCGTCCTGCCCGCCGTCGCCGGCGTCACGCCGCGCGTCGCCCGCGCGCGCTACAAGAACTGGGATCGCTGCGACCTGACCTTCGTCACCCTGGAACCCGGCACCGCCGTCGCCGGCGTGCTCACGCAGAGCCGCTGCCCGTCGCCGGAAGTCGAATGGTGCCGCAAGGCGCTGGTGCTGGGCCAGGCGCGTGCGCTGGTGGTGAACGCCGGCAATTCGAACGCCTTTACCGGCCACCGCGGGCGTGAGGCGGTGGAAGCCGTCGCGGCACGCGCGGCCGCGCACCTCGGCTGCCAGCCGTCGGACGTGTTCGTCGCCTCGACCGGCGTCATCGGCGTGCCGCTCCCCATCGACAAGGCGGAGGCCGGGCTCGACGCCGCCTTCGTCGCCGAACCCTGCAGCTGGGAAGCAGCGGCAGAGACGATCATGACTACCGACACCTTTGCCAAGGCTGCGACCGCCACCGCGATCGTCGATGGCCGCACGGTCACCCTGGTCGGGATCGTCAAGGGATCCGGCATGGTCGCCCCCGACATGGCGACGATGCTGGGCTTCGTGTTCACCGATGCGGCAGTGGAGCCGGGCTTCCTCCAGTCGGCGCTGTCGGCCGCCAACATCAAGAGCTTCTCGTGCATCACGGTCGATGGCGACACCTCGACCAGCGACACGGTGTTGGCATTCGCGACCGGCAAGGCCGGCAATGCGCCGCTCGTCGACGCGGATAGTGACGGCGCCGATGCCTTTGCCGCCGCGCTGTTCGACGTGTGCCTGGACCTTGCCCAGCAGGTCGTCCGCGACGGCGAAGGCGCCTCCAAGTTCATCCAGGTGGACGTCGAGGGCGCGGAGAGCGACCGCAGCGCCCATGTCATCGCCATGAGCATCGCCAACTCGCCGCTGGTGAAGACCGCGATCGCGGGCGAGGACGCGAACTGGGGTCGCGTGGTGATGGCGGTGGGCAAGGCAGGGGAGCCGGCCGAGCGCGACAAGCTGTCGATCCGTTTCGGCACCACCCAGGTCGCTCGCGACGGCCTTGCCGTCACCGGCTATGACGAAGCGCCGGTTGCCGAGCACCTGAAGGGCAAGACGGTGGAGATCGGCGTCGACCTCGGCATCGGCGAGGGGCGCGCGACGGTTTGGACCTGCGACCTCACCCACGGCTACATCTCGATCAACGCCGACTATCGGAGCTGAACCCTATGACCGATGCCCGTCACGTCGCCGTATCCGCGCTGCTGCGCCAGGTCGCGGCAGAGATCGTGCTGCCCCGCTTCCAGCACCTCGACGCGGCGGACATCGAGGAGAAGGAAAAGGACGATCTGGTCACGATCGCCGATCGTGAGGCGGAACTGGCGCTGGCGGAGGGGCTTGCCTCCATCGACGGCGGCGCGCGCATCGTCGGCGAGGAGGCGTGCGCCGCCGATCCGACACTGCTCGAAACCGTCGGCGACGGGCGCGTGTGGCTGATCGACCCAGTCGACGGCACCAACAACTTCGCTGCCGGCCAGACGCCGTTCGGGATGATGATCGCGCTGGTCGAGGACGGCGTCCCGCAGGCGGGCTGGCTGTACGATCCGGTGGCCGACCGGATGTGCCACGCGATTCGTGGCGGCGGCGCCTTCATCGACGGCACCCGTGTCACCGCGCAAGGCACCGGGCAGGCCGAACCGGTAGCCGCGCTCGCCACCTATTTCATGACGGAAGAGGACCGCGCCGCGCTCACGGCGCGGGTCGCCGGCAAGCTTACGCTGGTAGAGATCCCCCGCTGCGCTGCCGAGCAATACCCGCGGCTGGTGCTGGGAACGAACGACGTCGCGCTGTTCCAGCGGACGCTCCCCTGGGACCATGCCCCGGGCGTCTTGTTCCTGGAGGAAGCCGGCGGCCACGTCGCGCGTGCCGACGGTTCGCCGTTCCGAGTTGGGGACACCCGCCGCGGCATGCTGGGTGCCGCTTCCCCGGCGCTCTGGGATCAGGCCGCGCCGCTCGTATTCGGGTAAAGAAAAGGGGCCGGTGTGACCCGGCCCCGTCTCGCTCAGAGCTCGCCCTGGAGCCAGCCCTTGATCTGGCCCTTGGGTGCCGCGCCGACCTTGGTCGCCGCCGGCTGGCCGTTCTTGAAGAGGATCATCGTCGGGATGCCGCGCACGCCGTACTTGCCGGGTGCGTCCGGGTTCTCGTCGATGTTGAGCTTGGCGATGGTCACTTCCTCGCCCAGTTCTTCCGAAATCTCTTCAAGCGACGGGCCGATCATCTTGCACGGACCGCACCACTCGGCCCAGAAATCCACCAGCACCGGCTTGTCCGCATCGAGGACGTCTGCCTGGAAGCTGGAATCGGTGATCGCCTTGGTCGCCATTATCGTAATCTCCTTGATCGCTGCATTACCTAGGTTCGGTCGCGCGCCGTCTCAAGCGTCCGGCGCGAAGCTTTGCTCCCGCGCCGCCAAGCGCGGCTTGTGCTGATCGAGCAACGCCGCCGGCAGTTCGAGCAGCCGCGGCACCGCCGTATAGAGCAGCGCCGCCTCGATGGTGCGGCCCGGAAAGATCACCGCCAGCGCCGCCGCATAAGCCGCCATCTGCCGCAGGTGATAGGTCGGCGCCTCCGCTGCGGTTTCCGGTGCGCGGCGTCCGGTCTTGAAGTCGACCACCAGCACGCGATCGGGCAGGATCAACAGCCGGTCGACGGTGCCCGACACCACGGTGCCGCCGATGGTCGCGGCAATCGGCGCCTCCGCCAGCGCATCCGGCCCGAACAGCGGCGCAAACCTCGGCTCCTCCAGGATGGAGAGCGCATCACGCACGATCCGGCGGCGCTCGGCCGCGTCATCGACCTGCGCGGCTCCGGCAAGCCAGCGTTCCCCCGCCGCTGCGCGCTCGTCGGGCGCGAGCACCGGCAAGCGTTCGAACAGCTGGTGGAGCAGCCGCCCGCGCTGGGCGGCAGCGCGCATCGCGGGGGTCGGCGGCGGATCCGAGACTTCGTCTTCGCCCAGCGACGATGGCGCGAGCGGCCTTGGCGGGCGTGCTTCCTCGGGCGCGGGCGCGCGCAGCCAGCCGGGGACGGGCTCGACGACGTGGTCGCTCCCCTTCCCGCCCGGGGACCGTAGCGGGAGTGGCTTGGCCGGGGTTCGCCCCCGGAAGACGCGGGTGCCGTCCTCGTCCGCTTCCACGCCCAGGGCGTCGAGGGCGGCACCGGCGGCGGCATGCCAGCTGAGCGGCGGCGCGACACCATTCGCCCGCGACCCCGGCGCGCCCGCGATCACCAGCCGTTCCTCGGCGCGGGTCGCAGCGACGTAGAACAGCCGCCAATGCTCGGCGAGCTCCTTTGCATCCGCCTCCGCGAGCGCGGCATCGAGCGGTCCGTCGCGTTCCCCGGCGCGGGGGCGGAACACCGGAAAGGCCGGTCCCGCATAGCCCTCCGGCGCCCACAGCAAAGTCTCGCGTCGGTTCTGGCTGGGGTCGATGCAGGCGTCCGCCAGGATCACCAGCGGCGCCTGAAGCCCCTTGGCGCCGTGCGCGGTCATCACCCGCACCGAACCGCCGCCCTGCGAAGGATCGCGCTTGATCTCGACATCGCCGCGATCGAACCAGTCGAGGAACCGCTGCAGCGAGGGCGTCGCCACCTGTTCGAAGCTGAGCGCGGCGTTGAGCAGCTCCTCGATCGGGTCGCGCGCTTCCTCGCCCAGCCGCAGCACCAGCTTGCGCCGGCCCTCCATCGGACCCGACAGCAGTTCCTCCAGGAACCGGTACGGGGTCGCCACGTCGGCGCGGCG
This sequence comes from Sphingomonas sp. 3-13AW, assembly GCF_049311085.1. Lineage (NCBI taxonomy): Bacteria > Pseudomonadati > Pseudomonadota > Alphaproteobacteria > Sphingomonadales > Sphingomonadaceae > Sphingomonas > Sphingomonas sp. 3-13AW. Next base: position 3,779 of record NZ_JASNVZ010000014.1, read on the forward strand.
CAGGATCTGATGAAGCGGCGCCTGCACCTCTTCGGGTTGGGTCAGCCGCAGGTGCCGCCACAGGCTCCCGCGTTCCCGAAGCGCTGCCGCCAGCAACTGGTCTTGGCTCCAGCCGATCAGCGGCGAGACGAGCAGGCTCGCCAGCGAGAGGTCATCGTCCGGCTGGAGCGCGAAGCGGATCGCCGACAGCAGGTCCTGCACCGCAAGCGGCGCGTTCAGCCGCAACCGGTCGATGCCGGCGACCGGCACCCCTTCGGCATAGAGGCGCGCGACGATCAGCGAGGCGAGTTCGCCACGGCGCTTGACCAGCACCATCACGTCGCCTGCGCCCAGCATCCGCCCCTTGCTCTCAAGGGGAAGCGTTCCGATCCAGTCGCGGATGCTGCGGGCAATGCGGCTGGCAAGCGTGCGTGTCGCATCGGCGACCCACCGCTCCTCGCCGTCGTCGCCCTCTCCCACGTCCTCGACGGTCGGCGCCCACAGCGTGACGCTGCCCGGTCCGGCGACCCGGCTGGCGTGCTGCAACCGTTCCTCCATCTCGCCCATGCCGGGCTGAGGGAAGGCGTCGATCGCCGCGTCCACGAACTCCAGCACCGGCGCGGTCGAGCGGAAGCTCTCGGTCAGCGAGAGCGTGTCGAGCGGCTGTGCTTCCGTGTCATATTCCGGCGCCACGGCAGCGCGCTGCTCGAACAGCTGGTGCGCGGCCTTGAAATAGATGGGGTCGGTGCCCTGAAAGCCGAAGATCGCCTGCTTGTAATCGCCCACGACGAACAGCGTGCGCAGCCCGGCGGCACGCGCGCCTTCACCGGCGAAGAACTCGTCGACTAGCGCGCGCACGATCGCCCATTGCTGGGGATTGGTGTCCTGCGCCTCGTCGATCAGGACGTGCTCGGTCGCGAGGTCGAGCTTGAACCGGACCCATTCGCCGATGCCGGGCTGCTCGAACAGCGCCAGGGTGCGCGCGATCAGGTCGTTGAAGTCGACCGCGCCCGCACGACGCTTTGCTTCGGAGTAGGCCGCGGCATAGCGCCGCCCCGCCTCCAGCGCGGCTGCAAGCAGGTCGGCATAGGCAGCCCGGCGGCGCATCGCGACCAGTTCGGCACAGCGGCTGCCGATCGCCTCGGCCGCGATGTCATAGTCGGGCAGTGCTGCCAGGACCTTCGCCGACGCCTTCTTGAGCGTGTCCTTCTGGGTGAAGAACTGGCTGTAGAGCGTGTCGAGCGCCGCCGCACGGTCGGTGGGCTCCGCCCTCAGCCATGCCTCGATCGCGGCTGCGACCTTGAGGCCGGTGGACGTGCCCCAGGCGCGGTTCGCTTCCATCAGGTCGCGCAGCGCCTCGACATCGAAGGCTTCGTCACTGCAGCTGTCGCAAATCGCCCCATCCAGATCACCGCGCGGCAGATCGAACGCATCGCGCAGGAAGCCCGGAAGATCGGCGGGAAGCGCCGCCATGGCTTCGGGCCGGCGCGCGCATTCCGCCAGGAACGCCTCGGCACGCCCCTCTCCCAACCGCAGGCTGAGGGCGGCGATGGCATCGCCCAGGGTCATCCGCCCCTGTCGTTGCTCCTCGACCAGCATCGCGGCGAGCGCGTCACGCGCCATCGCCGCTTCCTCGCGCGCTTCCAGCGGGCGGAAGCCGGGGACCAGCCCCGCCTCGACCGGAAAGGCCGACAGCAGCGTCTGACAAAAGCTGTGGATCGTCTGGATGCGGATGCCGCCGCCCGGCGCGTCCAGCACCCGGGCGAACAAGGTGCGCGCGCGGGCGATCAGCGCATCGTCCTGATGGTCCTCGCCCAGGGCGAACAGATCCTTCTTCAGGTCCTGTTCCGGCAAGCGAACCCAGCGCGCGAGACGCGCGTTGACGCGCTCCGCCATCTCCGCCGCGCCCGCCTTGGTAAAGGTCAGGCACAGGATCGCCGATGGCTCGACCCCGCGCAGGAGCAGCCGGAACACGCGCGCGGTGAGCACGTGGGTCTTGCCGGTGCCTGCCGATGCGGAGAGCCAGACATGGCGGCGCGGATCGCTGGCGCGCGCCTGGCTGCCCTGGAGTTCGTGAAGCAGGCCGGCGCTACTCACGGCCGTACCATTCGTCGCGGCGCATCAACTGGTCATACTCGGCAAAGGGGGCATATTCGGGTTTCAGCTTGGCGGTGAAGGGCTCCCCGCCCGTCAGCCACTTGCCCGCCGCCTCGGTGAAATGGTGCAGCGCGAGCGCGACGAAACGATCGGTCTCGACCCGGTTGAACTTGCCGGCGGGATCCACGGGCGTCGCGACATAGCCGAAGCTGTCGCCCTTCTTGGCGAGCGACCAATATTCGAACGCGGTGGCGGTCCCGCTGATCCCCTTGAAGGCGCCGCGCTCGGCCATCATGCCCAGCAGGCCCAGCTGCAGGCTGAAGCCGTCGCGGACCGCGCGCGTGGAGGGCGGCTGCCCGGTCTTGTAATCGACCACCGCCAGCTCGCCATTCTCCATCCGATCGATGCGGTCGAACTTGCCGCGCAATTCGACGCCCGCGACCTCGACCTTGCCCTCGCCCTCGACGTCCAGGATGGTGCGGCCGGAACTCGCCTGCGCGGCTACCTCCCCCGCGATCCAGTCCACGGCCTCCCGCAACCGCGGCACCCACAGTGCGCGCAGCAGCGGATGCGTGCGCGGATCAGCGGCGAGCCTGTCGACCCGGGCTGCAAGACGGGCAGGATCGAAGCCGTCCTCCTTTGCCCACCCCTCCAGCACCGCATGCACCGCCGTCCCGCGCCAGGCGGCGCTGGGGTCGGCGTCGACGGGATCCAACGACGCCAGCCGGAGCATGCGGCGCGCGTAGAAAGCGAAGGGATCGGCCTTCAGCCGGTCGACTTCCGTGACGGAGATCTGTCGCGGACGCAGCGTCACCGGCGGGCACGGTTCCGGCCGCGACGCCGGTTCATAGCCGCCAGGATCGTCGATCGCATGGGTCCAGGCCGCAAGGTCCTTTGCTCGCCTGAGACCGTCCGCAGCCAGTGCCTCCAGCCGCAGCCAGAAGCGCGAAGCCACCGTCGGGCCGCTTGCGTCGCGATGGGCGCGGGTGAGCAGCACCTCCTTCGCGCCCAGGCTGTTGGCAAGATCATGCGCGGCAAGGCCGATCCGTCGTTCCAGGCCCGGCAGGCCCAGCTCGGCCCGGATGCGCGGCGCGAGCCACGGATCGGGCGCGGGCAGCCCCGGCCATACGCCCTCGTTGAGCCCGCCCAGGATCGTCAGGTCTGCCGTCTGCAGCTGCGCTTCGAGCAGGCCGTAGATCGCCAGCCGCGGGTGACCGCCGTGCTGCGGACGCACCGCGACTTCGTCCATCAACGTGCGCAGCATCGGTCCGATCGATTCGGGATCGACCAGCGCCGGGCCGTGCACCGCCTCCTGCTCCAGCGTATCGAGCAATTCGCCCGCGGCACGCCCGTCAGGCCGCGACCACAGCGCGTCTCCGCCGAGCGCGGTGGCGGCAGCACGCAGGGCGCCGACGAGTTCGGGCAGCGGACGCACCCCACCGGCATAGGTGGTGGCCAGCGGCTCCAGCAGCGGCCGCGTCTTTTCCCACCAGGGTGCGGCCGCCCGGCGCAAGGCACCCTCACGCCCCTCCGCATCGGCGAGAAACGCGTCGATCCCCGCGAGCCCGGGAGCCGGTCGGGGCCCGCGCAACGCGCGATCAAGCCGGCGGACGCCCTCCAGCCACTCCAGCCGCCCCTCTTCGGCGCAAGCGAGCGGATGCTTGAGCAACGCCAGCAGCGGCAGCGGCGCGAAATCCTGTGCCGCGACATCGGCGAGCGCGAGCAGCATCGTCCCGGGCGGCAGCACCGACAGCGGCTGGCCGGCGGTATCGTCGACGGTGATCCCCCAGCGTGCACAATGCGCGGAGACGCGTCGGGCAAGTGCGCGATCCGGGGTTACCAGCGCTGCGGTCTTGCCCTCGGTTTCCAGCGCCTGGCGGAGCGCGATGGCGATCGCCTGCGCCTCTTCCGCCGGCGTCGGCACGTCCAGCGCCTGCACACCCGCAAGGCTGCGCCGTTCCGCCGGAAGGTCGATCCAGTCGTGGGTGCGCTCGGCGGGCGCCAGCGCGCTTTCGATCGTGCGGCTGCGCGCCGGGCGCGCGTCATGCTCGCTGCCGGCCCGCCATGTCTCGAACTCGCGTCGCCCCACCCCCATGCGGTCGAGCAGCAGCTTGAGGTGAAACTGGGGGTGAGTCTCGATCGAGCGACGGCGGCGGCCGGTCACGGGATCAGGCTCGTGCGGCCCGAGCAGGTCCCACTCCGCATCGTCCATGTCCACCGCCAGGCCGGAGAGCACGACGCTTCCATGCGGCAGTTCGGCAATGGCGCGCAGCAGGCGCGCGATCACGGGTGAAGCGCTGGCGATGCCGGCGGCGCAGACGAAGCCCGCCGACGGCGTCGCCCGCCACCGCGCGATCAGCCGGTCGAGCAGCCGCCGACGCCGCACCGCCAGGTCGATGCGGCCAAGCCGTTCCAGTTCCTGCGGCCACCGCACCAGCACCGTCTCGAACATCGCGAGCGAGCGCTCCCAATGCGTCTGGAGCGGCTCGTCGAAACGGATCGCCTTGAGCGCATCGGGCTCCACTTCCTCGACCAGCAACTGGTCGAGCGTGCGCGCGAGGTCGCCCGCAAGCCGCACGGCCTCCGCCGCGTCTACGGGGCGTCCGGCGCGTTTCCGCTCCTCCTCCACCAGCCGCGCCAGGATCATCCGCCTTGCGAGCGGTGCGACTGCGGGCGGGATCGGATCGAGATCGTCGGCAGGATCCGCAAACGGCCCGACTGCCTCGTCGATCTCCGGGTCGCCGACGGCGACCAGCCGGGGCATCAGCAAGCCGCCCCCGCTCGCCCGCACGAACGCGTCGGTGATCGCGCGCTTGGCACGGTTGTTGGGCAGCAGCACGAACCCGCGCGCCAGCGCCATCGGGTCGCGCCCGTACTGGCGCAGCAGGCCGTTTGCCAGCGCATCGGCGAACGCGCGGTGCGGCGGAATCGAATAGAGCCGAAGCCGCGTGGCCTCAGCCATCGGCAAGCGCCGCCTCGGTCTCTCTGATCGCTGCCGGCGTGCCGACGTCGAACCACAGCCCCTCATGGACCATGCCCCACAGGCGACCCGCGTCGAGCGCGCGTTCCCAGAACAGGTTGGTCGAGAACGGTCCCTCCGGCCAGTCGGCGATCAGCCGCGGCGACATGATCTGGAGGCCGGTGAAGACGAACGGCGCCAGCCGCCCGGGCTGACGCCGCCGCGTGATCCGCCCGGACGGATCGAGGTGGAAATCCCCCTGCCCGCGATGGCTGGCCGCGCGCGCAAGCGGCACCAGCAGCAGCAGCGCATCCATGCGCGCATCGTCCCAGGCCTCCGCCAGCAGGCGGATGGCATCGACCGGTCCGTCTACCCACAGATTGTCGCTGTTGACGCAGACGAACGGCTTGTCGCCGATCAGGTCGCGCGCCTGCACCAGACCGCCGCCGGTCTCCATCAACTGGGCGCGCTCGTCGGAAACGACCACCTCCAGGTCCTTCACGCGGGCGCGCAGATGCGCCTCCAGCACGTCGGCGAGGTAATGGACGTTGACCACCGCCCGCTTGACCCCGGCGGCGCGCAGCCGGTCAAAGACATGGTCGATCAGCGGCTTGCCCGCGACCGGCACCAGCGGCTTGGGACGGGTGGCGGTAAGCGGCCGCATCCGCTTGCCGAGCCCCGCCGCCATTACCATCGCCGTCTCCGGCACCGGAACGTCCGGGTTGGGACGCACGGACAGGGTCATGGCATCGCTCATGCGCGCACCTGCATTGGATCGCCCCGAAGTTCGGGCGGGATGTTGGCGTCGAACCACTCAGCGACCGGCGCGAGCACCGGTTCCGCAAGGTCGCGTTCCAGATAGGCCCAGACGCGGGGGCAGAGGCCTGCGTAGCGCGGCTTGCCGTCGCGCTGCCACAAGCGCGTGAAGATGCCGACGATCTTGGCGTTCCGCTGCGCGCCGAGCACATGATAGGCGGCCAGGAAGTCGTCGCCCGCGCCGGTAATCTCACGGTAGCGGGCGAGCATCGCCGCCTCGACGCTCGCATCCACGTCGCGTCGCGCATCCTGGAGCAGCGAGACGAGATCATAGGCCGGGTGGCCGGCAAGCGCGTCCTGGAAGTCGAGCAGGCCCAGCGCCTCTCCAGCGCCCTCGACCAGCATCAGGTTTTCGGCGTGATAGTCGCGCAGCACGGTGACGGCGTCGCCGTGTTCGGCATGGCCGAGCACCGCCTCCCAGGCGGCGCGATAGCCGTTTACGTCGACGTTCAGGCCGACGGCCGGACAATACCATTCCGGCAGCAGCATCGCTTCGCGCAGATAGACGCTGCGATCATAGGGCGGCACCGGCGCGGCGGGATGGTCGCGCAGGCGGATCAGCACGTCGATCGCGGCGGAATAGAGCTGCAACTCACTGCCGGGAGCCGCCTCGACGGTTTCGCGGAGGCGCGCGTCGCCGAAGTCCTCCAGCAACACCAGCCCTTCGGCCGGATCTTCGGCCAGGATCGCGGGTGCCCGGAACCCGCGCTCGCCCAGCCAGCGGGCGAGCTCGACGAACGGGCGCTGGTCCTCCAGCTTGGGCGGCGAGTCCATCAGCACGGCGCTGCGCCCGACATCGAGCGCGCGGAAATAGCGGCGGAACGACGCATCGCCGGCGAGCGGCACGATCTCGGCCCCTCCCCAACCATGCGCTGCGAGAAAGGCGGGCGCCGCGGCGGGCGGGTTCATGTCAGCGGCCATCGTGCTTTCCATGACGGCGGCACCTTAGCTGTCAAGCGGCGGGTGCCATCCGGTTCGGGAGTAAGGGTGAGCCAGAGCGCGTCTTCCCAGGCGCTGTCCGGCAGGCGTTCGGGCCATTCAACGACGAGCAGCGCATCCAGCCGCGCTTCGTCGAGGCCCAGTTCCTCGGCCTCATCCGCATGTTCGATGCGATAGAGGTCGACGTGCAGCACCGGCATGCTGGTTTCGGGCGGCTCATAGGGCTGGACGATCGCGAAGCTGGGCGACGGCGCCTCTTCCATTAAGCCCAGTGCGGCGAGCAGCCCGCGCGCGATGCTGGTTTTCCCCGCCCCCAGCGGCCCCGACAGCGCGATCGCGTCGCCTGGGTTCACGACCCGCGCCAGGGCGGCGCCGAACGCATGCGCTTCTTCCGGGTTGTGCAGCAGCATGGTGCTCATCCCCTGGGCAGTTCGATCGTGACAAGCGTACCCGCACCCTGCTCCGACACCAGCGCGATAGTGCCGCCATGCGCCTCGACGATGCGACGTGCCAGCGGCAGCCCGAGGCCGAGCGCCCGCTCTCCCCGCCGAAGCGCGCCCCCGGGGGCGAACCGATCCAGCGCATGGGCGGCGGTGGTCGCATCCATCCCGGGTCCGTCGTCGGACACGATGATCCGCGCCCTCTCCGCGTCGCCATCGGCATGAAGCAAAACGCGCCCGCGGTCGCGGGTGCCGGCGATCGCGTGGTCCAGCAGGTGGCAGATCGCCTGCCCGATGCGGCGCGGGTCCCCGACCATGTTGCCGACCGACGGCGCCACCTCGACCACCAGTTCGATGCGCTTGGCGGCGGCGGCAGGCAGCATGTCGGCCGCCATCGCCTTGGCCAGCGGGGCGAGGTCAATGTCGCCGCGCTGAAGCGGCGCGCCCTCGCTCGCGGTCAAGTCGAGCACATTGTCGATCAGTTCGGCCAGCCGGTCGACCGACTCCAGGATGGCGCCGGTATAGCGCGACCCGTCCTCGCTCAGCTTGCCAGCGTAGCCGCCGTGCAGCATCTCGGTGAAGCCCTTGATCGAGGTGAGCGGCGTACGAAGCTCATAGCTCATCGCGGCCAGGAACGCCGTCTTGGTCCGGTCGCCCGCTTCCAGCGCCTCGTTGCGGTCGCGCAGGGCCTGCTCGATCCGGCGGCTGTCGGAAATGTCGAGCATCGTCAGCAGCGCGTTGCCGTCCGGCAGCGGCACCGCGCCGAACTCGTAATGCCGCCCGTCTGCCATCGCGAAATGCCCGCCGCGCTGGATGCGCTGCACGGTCGCAAAGCGGATCAGCTCCGGGATCAACACAGCCCGCGACGGGTTGGCGAGCATCGGCGCCGCCCGCTCGGCGATCGCGTCGACGCGCGGATGGTCGTTGAGGAATGCCTCCTCCAGCCCCCACAGCTGGCGGAACTTGCTGTTCCACAGCTGCAGGCGTCCGTCGGCGGAAAAGACGCCCAGCGCCTCGAACAGATTGTCGAAGGTCGCGGTGCGCACCCGCAGCAGCGTGTCGCGCGCGCTCGCAAGCTGCACCTGCTCGGTGCGATCCTCGAAGATCAGCAGCAGCCCGCCCTCGGGCATCGGCTGGGCGACGACACGCAGATAGGTGCCGCCGGGCAGGTGCCAGGGCTCCTCGACTGCCTCGGCCGCGCGGAACCAGGCGCGGCGCTCCTGCTTCCAGCCCGGGAAATCGCGCACTTCGGGCAGGCGCTTGGCTTCCCGCATGCGTTCGAGCACCCGGTCGAACTCGGGCCGGTCCGCCAGCCATTCGCCGCGCATGCCGAAGATGCGCCGGAACGGCTGGTTGCAGAATTCCAGCGAGCGGTCGGCGGAGAACTGGACGACGCCTGCCGACAGTCGGTCGAGCACGGCGCGTTGCGCGAGGCGGAAGCGCTTCATGCCGGCGCGCATTTCCTCGACATCGTGGATGTCGACCGCAAAGCCCGCGATCCCGCCCTCGGGCAGCGGCACGTCATGGACGCGCAGCATCCGGCGGGCGCCGCCGATGGTCGCAGGCATTACGCTCGACTGCGGCTGACCGGTATCGCGCGCGATCAGCGCACTGCCGAGCGGGCCACCCATGCCGTCGCCGTCGACGAGCTCGGCCTGGCGGGACAGCGCCTCACGCGCATCGAACGCGTCGACGGCGCGGACATAGGCGGTGTTGACCATCGCCAGTCGCAGGTCGCTGTCGCGATACCACATCGGCATCGGCGCAGCCTCGATCAGGCCGGAGAGCGCTTCGAAGCCGGTGCGATACTCCTCGATATCGTGGGAGAGCGAGCCGATCTCGGTCTGGAATTCGGTGGCGTCGAAAAACCACACCAGGGCGCCGCCATGCGGCTCCAGCGAAGCCGGGGCACGTTCCCCGGTGGCGGTGAGCGTGCGGGCAGCACCCCGCGCACGTACCTCGATCCGGAAGGGGCGCGCCGCCCGCTGGGCGCCGCCGATCTCCCGCAGAAGCGCCTCGGCACTGCCGGGGTCGAGCCCCTCGTCCATGCCGGTCAGGTCGGCGAGCGTCTGCGGCATCGACGAGAGCCCCAGCCATTCGGCCAGCCGGGGCGGCATCTCCACGCGGCCATCGGCACGCACCAGCATCGCCTGCGCGGGCGATGCCTGCACCAGCGTCGCGTCGATGCCCGCGGCGCTGATCCGCGACCGCGCACGCTTTCGCAGCCACAGGCCACCGGCCAGCGCCCACACCCCCGCTATCAGCAACAGCGCCAATACCGCCCCGGCCAGGATCGCCGAGACGGGGTTCAAAATAATCATCGCCGCACTCGTCCCCGCGGCCGTGCCAGACTGCCTGCCCTCATCACCGGCGGTTTAGGCGATCTCACGCGCCAGCGCCATTCGCACCGCAGCATCAGCACGTCGCTTTATCGTCCGGAAACGAAAAAGGGCGAGGTGCCCGGTGGCACCCCGCCCTCTTTCATCCCGCCGCTCAGCGACGATACCGCTTAGTAGCGGTAGTGGTCCGGCTTGAACGGGCCTTCGACCGGCACGCCGATATAGTCGGCCTGCTTCTGGCTGAGCTTCGAGAGCTTCACGCCCAGCTTGTCGAGGTGCAGCGCCGCCACCTTCTCGTCGAGGTGCTTGGGGAGGACATAGACCTCGTTCTTGTACTCGTCGGCCTTCGTCCAGAGCTCGATCTGCGCCAGCACCTGGTTGGTGAAGGACGAGGACATCACGAACGATGGGTGGCCGGTCGCGCAGCCCAGGTTCACCAGGCGGCCCTTGGCGAGAACAATGATCTTCTTGCCGTCGGCGAACTCGACTTCGTCGACCTGCGGCTTGATCTCGGTCCACTTCAGGTTGTTGAGGCCCGCGATCTGGATCTCGCTGTCGAAGTGGCCGATGTTGCACACGATCGCCATGTTCTTCATCGCGCGCATGTGGTCGAGCGTAATGACGTCGGCGTTGCCGGTCGCGGTCACGAAGATGTCGGCGCGCGTTGCCGCGTCCTCCATCGTGACGACCTCATAGCCTTCCATCGCCGCCTGCAGGGCGCAGATCGGATCGACTTCGGTCACCAGCACGCGCGCGCCGCCGTTGCGCAGCGACGCTGCCGAGCCCTTGCCCACGTCGCCGAAGCCGGCGACGCATGCGACCTTGCCGGCGAGCATGACGTCGGTGGCGCGACGGATCGCGTCGACCAGCGACTCCTTGCAGCCATAGAGGTTGTCGAACTTCGACTTGGTCACCGAGTCGTTGACGTTGATCGCCGGGAACGGGAGCTTGCCCTGCTTGGCGAGCTCATAGAGGCGATGCACGCCGGTGGTGGTCTCTTCCGACACGCCCTTAATGTTCTGGACGGTTTTGGTGAGGTAGCCCGGACGCTCCTTGAGAAAGCGCTGCAGCGTGGCGACGAAGATCTCTTCCTCTTCGTTGGTCGGCGTGAACAGCGCCTCGCCCGCTTCGACGCGCGCACCCCAGAGGGCGAACATCGTCGCGTCGCCGCCATCGTCAAGGATCATGTTGCAGGTGGTGTCCTGCCCCCAGTCGAAGATGCGGGTCACATAATCCCAATATTCTTCCAGCGTCTCGCCCTTCACGGCGAACACGGGGATGCCGGACTCTGCGATCGCAGCAGCGGCATGGTCCTGGGTCGAGAAGATGTTGCACGACGCCCAGCGCAGTTCCGCGCCGAGCTTCGCCAGCGTCTCGATCAGCACGGCGGTCTGGATCGTCATGTGCAGCGAGCCGGTGATGCGCGCGCCCTTCAGCGGCTTGGACGCACCGAATTCCTCGACCAGCGACATGAGGCCGGGCATTTCGGTCTCGGCGATCTCGATTTCCTTGCGGCCGAATGCGGCAAGGCTGATGTCCTTGATGACATAATCCTGGGTGTCGAGCGCAGTGGCCACGAAGTATCTCCTGTCGAACCGATGCGCGCCCAACATGGCGCGCGGTATGCCGCGCCAGTAGCGGACCCCCCGCCTTGGCGCAATCAGCTATATAAAGAGTTCTTTATATGATGCATCCAAAGCGGGTGTCCAAGCCCGCCGGATGCCGTCAGGCGGTGCCCGTTCCGGCGACGAGCAGCCTCGGGTCGATGCCCGCCGTGGTGAAGGCGCGGTTCCAGCGCTCCGCTGCCGGCACGTCATAGATCAGCGACGGATCGGCCGGCGTGTTGAACCAGCCATGGCGCAGCAACTCGCCGTCCAACTGGCCGCCCTCCCATCCGGCAAAGCCCAGGGCGACCAGGAACTGCTTCGGCCCGTTCCCCTCCGCGATCGCGCGCAGCACGTCGATCGTGCCTGACAGCGACCAGCAGCCCGCAACATCGATCGTGTCCTGCCCACCCCAGTCCTTGCTGTGGAGCACGAAGCCGCGACGCGGCTCGACCGGGCCGCCGACATGCACCGGCAGGTCCGCCACCAGATCGGTGCGCAGATCGAACTGCCGCAACAGGTCGTGGAGGCCCAGGCCGTCGACCTCCTCGCCGATGCCGACGCCCATCGCGCCATTTTCGTCATGCGCGCACATCGCGATCACCGCGTGCTCGAACCGCGGATCGCCGATGCCGGGCATCGCCAACAAGAATTGACCAACCAGAAACGCCGTTTTCTCCATGGTTTGAAACATAGCGTGCGGTTCGGACCGGCGCCACCGCTTGAAAATCCCGGCAGCACTTCCCTAGCTAGTCCGCGCGGCCATTCAGCCAGCACAACAGGGAGATCTGCATGACCATCCAAGTGGGCGACCGCCTGCCCGATTCCAGCTTTGCCAAGGCGACCCCGGATGGGCCGGAACTGGTCGACACCGCCAGCTTCTTCGGGGGACGCCGGGTCGCGCTGTTTTCGGTGCCGGGCGCCTTCACGCCCACCTGCTCCGCCCGCCACCTACCGGGTTTCGTCGAGAAAGCGGCGGAAATCCGGGCCAAGGGCATCGACGCGATTGCCTGCACTGCCGTCAACGACGCGTTCGTGATGCAGGCGTGGGCGGACGCGAACGGGGTCGACGACAGCGTGACGATGCTGGCGGACGGCAACGGCGCCTTTGCCAAGGCCATCGCGCTGGAACTCGACGGATCAAAGTTCGGCATGGGCACGCGTGCGCAGCGCTATGCGATGGTGGTGAACGACGGCGTGGTCGAGGCGCTGTACGTGGAAGAACCGGGCGAATTCCGGGTCAGCTCTGCCGAGCATCTGCTGGAAACGCTCAACCGCTAGTTGCGGATGCCAACTCGTTGCGCGGTCGGAACCGTCGATGGCTGCACGAGTTGGTTTCCCTGTTACGCGACCAACAAAATCGATGGGAGACGCCTCGATGAATGCGACGACGCCAAACGGCACGACCGGTTCCACCGGCAGCAACGATACCAAGACCGAAGCCGACAAGACCAGCTTCGCCGACAAGGCCCACGTCCAGCTGGACAAGAGCAAGGAGGCCGTTGCCGAGGCCGCAGCCCGCAGCAAGGAAGCGATCGAGGGCGCTGCCAAGAGCACCACGGAAGCCGTGAAGAAGAACCCGGGCACGACCGCCGCGATCGTCGCCGGTGCCGCCGCCGCCATTGCCGGCGCAGCGTTCGGCGCGTCCAAGCTGCTCGACAAGAAGAACAGCGACACCAAGGCGAAGTCGACCGGCGCCAAATCGTCCGCCGCCAAGGCGAGCGACACCAAGTCGGGAACGGCCAAGTCCGGCGAGACGAAGTCGACCACCAAATAACCCTGCCGCGGCCTGGCCGCGGGATGGCAGACCGCCGGTGCCCCCTTCCGTAGGGCATCGGCGGTTCGCCGCTTTGGGGCCGCTTGCACGGTGGCCCGGAACGCTTTAGCCGCAGACAATGACGCAAGCCTCAGACATCGTCGATCAGCTGGATCGACTCTATAATGCCTCCGTGGATCGGCTTCGGAGCGCCCTCGACACCTATCTGCGCGACCGCACTCCCCCGCCGAGTTCCGCGCGCATGGATGGCTCCTTCGCCTATCCCGAACTCCGGCTGAGCTACCGCGGCGGCAACGACATGCCGACACCGATGCGCTCGTTCGCGCGGCTGAACGTGCCGGGCGAATACCGCATCACGGTGACCAAGCCGGCGATGTTCTCCGACTATCTCATCGAACAGCTCTCGCTGATCCTCGAGAGCCACGACGTCGAGGTCAGCATCGCCCCCAGCCGGCAGGAAATCCCCTTCCCCTATGTGCTGGACGCCGGGCATGCGATGAGCCTGGACGAGGTCTCCGCCACCGAACTCGCCCGCCATTTTCCGGCGACCGAACTCGCGCATATCGGCGACGAGATCGCGGATGGCCTGTGGATCCACTCGGACGGAAACCGCCCGCTGGCGCTGTTCGACGGCCTGCGCACCGATTTCTCGCTCGCCCGGCTGCGTCACTATACCGGCACCCCGCCCGAGCACATCCAGCGCTACGTGCTGTTCACCAACTATCATCGCTATGTCGACGAGTTCGTCCGCTGGGCGTGCTCGCAGCTTGGCGAAGGCAGCCGGTACACTGCAGTGTCGGGTGCCGGCGGGATCATGATGACGGCAGGCGACGACCCCGACAAACTGGTGTCCGACAGCGCATGGCGCCGGCACCAGATGCCGGCCTATCACCTGATGGCGCCGGATCGCAGCGGCATCACCCTCGTCAACATCGGCGTCGGGCCCTCCAACGCGAAGACGATCTGCGACCATCTGGCCGTTACCCGGCCGGAAGCATGGTTGATGATCGGCCACTGCGGCGGCCTGCGCCCCAGCCAGCGCATCGGCGACTATGTGCTGGCCCACGCCTATCTGCGCGACGACCATATCCTCGACGACGTGCTGCCGCCGGAAATCCCGGTCCCAGCGATTGCCGAGGTGCAGCAGGCGCTCGCACGCGCCGCAGAGACGGTGTCCGGCCAGTCCGGCGACGAGCTCAAGCGGCGGCTGCGCACCGGCACCATCGTCACCACCGATGACCGCAATTGGGAGCTTCAGTTCTCCCGTTCGGCGCTGCGCTTCTCGCTCAGCCGCGCAGTCGGCATCGACATGGAGTCCGCGACCATCGCGGCGCAGGGCTATCGCTTCCGCGTGCCCTATGGGACGCTGCTGTGCGTGTCGGACAAGCCGCTGCACGGCGAACTGAAGCTGCCGGGGCAGGCGAACCGCTTCTACGAGCGCGCCATCAACGAGCACATGCGGATCGGCATCGAGACCTGCGAGGAACTGCGGAGGGAGGGCAATCGCCTCCACAGCCGCAAGCTCCGCGCGTTCAACGAGCCACCGTTCCGCTAAGCCATGTCCTGACGCAGGTCAGGCGGCACGAGGGGCTTGCACGGCGCGCACCGTGCAAGCCCCTTTTGCTTACCAGCCCTTGGGCTTGCCCTTGTTCTGCTGGTCGAGCCACTTCTTGAGGGGGGCGAAATAGTCCACCAGCGCCTTGCCGCTCATCTCGCGGGTGCCGGTGAACGCCTGCAGCGCCTCTGGCCAGGGCTTGGACGCGCCCATCTCCAGCATCGCGTTCAGGCGTGCACCGACCTCCTTGTTGCCGAAGAAGGAGCAGCGATGCAGCGGGCCCTTCCAGCCCGCCTGGTCGCAGGCAGCCTTGTAGAACTGGAACTGGAGGATGCGCGCCAGGAAATAGCGCGCGTACGGGGTGTTGCCGGGGATGTGGTACTTGCCGCCCGGATCGAAGCGGCTCTCGTCCCGCGCCACCGGCGGCACGATCCCCTGGTACTGGAGGCGCAAGGCGTCCCAGCCCTTCTGATACTCACCCGTCGGGATCTGGCCCGAGAAGACGCCCCAGCGCCACTTGTCCATCAGCAGGCCGAACGGGAGAAACGCGACCTTGTCCATCGCCTGCCGGAGCAGGAGGCCGATGTCCTTGTCCGCGGACGGCACCCGCGCAGGATCGAGCAGGTTGATGGTGACGAGATAATCCGGCGTGATCGACAGCGCGACGAAGTCGCCGATCGCCTCGTGGAACCCGTCGTTGGCGCCGTTCCGGTAGAGGAACGGCTGCTTGTTATAGGCGCGCTGGTAGTAATTGTGGCCCAGTTCATGGTGGATCGTGACGAAGTCGTCAGAATTCACCTTGGTGCACATCTTGATGCGCAGGTCGTCGACGCTGTCGATGTCCCAGGCGGAGGCGTGGCAGATCACCTCGCGGTCCGCCGGCTTCACGATCTGCGAACGCTGCCAGAACGTCTCGGGCAGAGGCGCGAAGCCCAGCGAGGAGTAGAAGCCCTCGCCGGTCTTTACCATTTTCACCGGGTCGTAGTTCTTGGCCTTCAGCAGGTCGCCGATATCATAGCCGAGGTCGCCGGCGCCCGGAGGTGCGACCACATCATAGATGTTGCCCCATTCCTGCGCCCACATGTTGCCGAGCAGGTCGGCGCGGATCGGGCCGGTCTTGGCCTGGACGGCATCGCCGTACTTATCGTTCAGCTTCCAGCGGACATAGGTGTGGAGCGAGAGGTAGAGCGGCTCGACCTCCTTCCACAGCTTGTCGGCCAGCTGCTCGAACTGCTCCGGCGGCATGTCATAGCCCGAACGCCACATCGCGCCGACGTCGGAGAAGCCCAGCTCCTTTGCGCCGTCGTTGGCGATGCCGACCATCTCGGCATAGTCGCTGCGCATGGGCGCGCCGACATTGTCGTGCCAGCTGACCCACATCTCCTTGAGCTCATCGGGGTTCCGGCTGTCGCCCATGGCCGCCTCGATGTCGGAGCCGTTGATCGGCTGCCCACCCTTGGTGCCGCGGCCCTTGCCGTAGGAGGAGGCCATGCGGGTGGCGATCTCGGACAGTTCCTGCGCGGCGCCGGGCCGGGTCGGCGCCGGCAGGGTCAAGCCGTTCTTCAGGATGTCGAGCTTGCGGCGGGTGTCGAAGGACAGGCCCTTCACCCCGTCGAACTTCGCCGCCTCCAGCGCGTAGCGGACACCCATTTCGGTGCCGATCGCGCCCGACTTGGCGGCCAGGGCGTCGGTGTCCTCGGTGATATAGGTGGCGTTGACCCAGGCGGTGCGCGACGCATCGAGCGAGTAGTCGGCAAACTCCTTCTCCGCACGCGCGACCAGCGCGTCGGCCTGTGCGGCCGTGGGCGCCGCGTTCGCGGTGGCGATTGACGCGGTCTGCGCCAGCGCGGGCGCAGCGGACGCTAGCGAAAGAGCGACGGCAAGCGTCGAGGCAGCGGTACGGAACATGGGACCTCGGTGTAGGAACGGATGCGCATTCCTGCGCGCCCGCCCCGCCCCGGGTCAAGCGGCGAGGAAGTCGGCGATCGCCTGTCCCAGCTCCGGCTTGGTCACGGCACTCATATGACCGCCCGGCACCTCGCGCAGCGTGGCGTTGGGCAGCAGGTCGGCGAGCGCGGCATGGCTGCCATTGTCGCCGTCCTCCTCTCCGGCCACGATCAGGGTCGGCTGGCGGATGGCAGCGATTTCTTCCGGCGTGGTGTCGACGAAGGTGTCGAGGATGCCGAGCAGCGCGACCGGATCGCCCTTGGTCGTCTTGAGAAACGCTTCGGCCATCCATTCCGGCGTCCCGCGCTCGTGCTTGCCGAGGTTGGTCAGGATGTTGCGGAAATGCCCCGCCCGTGCGCCGGTGTCGGTCAGCCCCTCCAGCCCCATGCCGGCGATGACGAGCTTGCCCGGCGCAGCACCGCGCGCGAGCGTCCGGACAGCGGTGCGGCCACCCAGCGAATAGCCGGCGAGATCATAGTCGGTGAGCCCAAGGTGCGCGACCAGTGCCTCCCCATCCTGCGCCAACGCGTCCGGCGGATAGGCGGCGGGATCATGCGGGCAGGCACTTTGTCCGTGGGCGCGCAGGTCCGGCATGATGACCCGATAACCCTTTGCCGCGATCCGCGCGGCGTGGCCGTAGCGGATCCAGTTCGTATAGGCGTCGCTGAAATAGCCGTGGATCAGCAGCAGCGGACGCCCCGCCCCGCCCTCGTGCCAGGCGAGTTCGGTGCCGTCGAAGCTGTTGAACCGGTGCGTCTCAGTCGGGAAGTCTGCCAACGATTTTCATCCACCTGTCGCGAGTGCCTGGGTTCTCGTCCGCGCGATATTCGGGCAGGCCCCGCGTGTCGAGCCATTGCGGGTGCCAGCTTTCCACCCCGAAATGATGGCGTGGCTGGAAGCGGCCGGGTGCATCGAAGCTCCCCACCGTCAGGTCCATGTTCTCGCTGTCCGGGAACTCGAAGGTAAGCGACGTGCCGCATTCCCGGCAGAAACCACGGCTGGCGATCGGCGACGAAGCATAGCGGTCGGGCTGGTGCTCCCAAACCACCTCCGCCTTCTTCACGTTCTTGAACGCGATCGAGACATTGCCGGTCGCGCGCTGGCACATCCGGCAGTGGCAGAGATAGGCGTCGTCGTTGTGAATGGCGACGCGGTAGCGCACCCGCCCGCACTGACAGCCCCCGGAAACCACTTCCTGCATCGCCTGCCTCCTTCGTCCGCCTCGTTGCACCACCTCGACATTGCGCGCAGCTTTGGCATCAATGCGTCAGGGCCATTCGCGCCACATGATTTAGTCGCTTCGCACAGGAGTTGTTCCACCCATGCCGTTCCGTTCCCCGCGCTCGCCGATGCGACTGCTTGCGCTTGCCGCCCTGCTCGGCGCTTCCCCGGCCGCGATCGCGGCGCCAGCCAAGAAGCCCGTCTTCGACATCGCGCGCGTCACCAACGACATCAAGACGCTGTCGAGCGACGAATTTGAGGGCCGTGGCCCCGCCACCCGCGCCGAGACCAAGACGATCGACTACATCGCCGCCCAGTTCAAGGCCGCAGGGTTGAAGCCCGCCGGCGACAAGGGCAGCTTCTTCCAGAACGTGCCGCTGCTGCGATCGGACATCGTCGGCACGCCCAGCCTGTCGATGGCGATCGGCGGAGCCACCAAGAAGCTGACCCAGGGCAACGAGATTGCCGTCCGTGCCGCCTCGACCGGCCAGACATCGGTCAAGCTCGACCAGGTGCCGCTGGTGTTCGTGGGCTATGGCGTGAAAGCGCCGGAACGCAACTGGGATGACTTCAAGGGCGTCGACCTCAAGGGCAAGATCATGGTCGTGCTCGTCAACGACCCCGATTTCGAGGGTGGCGAGGGCGACTTCGGCGGCCGGCTGATGACCTACTACGGCCGCTGGACCTACAAATATGAGGAAGCCGCCCGCCAGGGTGCCGCCGGCGTCCTCGTGATCCACGAAACCGAGCCCGCCTCCTATGGCTGGGCGACGGTCAAAAACTCGAACACGAACACCATGTTCGACATCGTGCGCGCGAACCCTGCTGCCGCGCACACGCCGATGGAGGGCTGGATCCAGAAGGATCTGGCAGCCGAGCTGTTCAAGGCGGCGGGCACGGACTTCGAAGCCGCCAAGGCCGCGGCCCGCAAGGCCGACTTCCGCCCCATGGCGCTCAACGCGACCATGACCGCCAACTACCAGGTGAAGCCAGAGGTCATCACCTCGCACAACGTCGCCGGGATCCTGCCCGGCAGCCGCCATCCGGAAGAGACCATCATCTACTCGGCCCATTGGGACCATCTCGGCATCGGCGCCCCGGATGCAAAGGGCGACACCATCTATAATGGCGCGCGCGACAATGCGACCGGCACGGCTGCGCTGATGGAGATGGCCCGCGCGTACGCCAAGGGCCCGAAGCCGGATCGCTCGATCCTGTTCCTCGCGGTAACGGCCGAGGAAAAGGGGCTGCTGGGTTCCGAATACTACGCCGACAACCCGCTTCGGCCGCTCGCCACTACTGTGGGCGCGATCAACATGGACGGGCCGTTCGCGGTGGAGACGACCACCGACTTCAGCATTTCGGGCGCGGCGAAGCTCGACCTGCTCACCATCCTGACCGAGGAAGCGGCCAAGTTTGGGCGCCACTATACCCCCGAGACGCGGCCCGAGGCCGGCGGCTTCTATCGCTCCGACCACTTTCCCTTCGCAAAGCGCGGGGTGCCGGCAATCTCCTATAGTGCCGGGCAGGATCTGGTGAACGGCGGCACGGCCCGGGGCAAGGAACTGAGCGACCTCTATACCCGCGACCGCTACCACCAGCCGGCCGACGAATATGACGCCAGCTGGAATACCAGCAGCTGGGAGGGCGACCTGAGCCTGCTCTACAATCTGGGCGACCGGCTGGCGAACAGCCGGGTGTGGCCGAACTGGTCCGCCGACAGCGAATTCCGCGCCACCCGCGAGCAGACGGCGACCCAGCGGAAGTGACGGCGACGGGCGGGACGGCCGGTGCCGATCCCGCCCCGGCCAAGCCTCGGCATGGACGGGGCCGCCTCGGCACGATAGAGGCCGCGTCAAAATAACAGCATCAGGAGAGGCATGACCTGCCGGAGGCCCCTTTCGGAGCCCTTGATGACGTCTGTCCGCCATCCTTCCCCGTCCGACGGCATTCCGCACAGCAGTGCGGAGGATATCTATGCGATGTTCGTCGGCTGCACCTTGCTGGTACTGGGACTGGTGTTCCTGAAGGCCGCGGGGCTTGTGACCGGCGGGATCGCGGGGATCGCGCTGCTCGTCTCCTACCTGGTGCCGCTGCCCCCGGGGGTGCTGTTCACCGTCATCAACCTTCCGTTCTTTGCCTTTGCCTGGAAGGTGATGGGCGCGCGCTTCACGCTGCGCTCGATCGCGGTCAACGCCGCGATCGCACTCTTCTCGGCGATCCGCCCCTATTCCTTCGATGTGAGCAACGTGCATCCGCTCGTCGGGGCGCTCGTCGGCGGGACCGTGATCGGGATGGGCATCCTGGCCCTCGCACGCCACGACGCGGCCGTGGGCGGTACCGGGGTCCTGACCCTGTGGCTGCAACGAACGCGGGGCTGGAACGCCGGACGCACCCAGATCGCGCTCGACATCGTGATCCTGGCGATGGCGATTCCGGTGGTGTCGGGCGACCGGCTCGGCTGGTCGATCCTGAGCGCGGCCGCGGTCAGCGGCATCCTGATCGCATGGCATCGGCCGGGCCGCTACACCGGCTATTGAGCGGGACGGCCACCCCGGCACGAAGCCGGGGCAGCCGCTAAATCAAGCCGCCTTCTTGAGGTGCCGGCGACCCAGCAGCTCGGCGATCTGCACCGCGTTCAGGGCAGCGCCCTTGCGCAGGTTGTCGCTGACGCACCACAGCGCCAGGCCGTTCTCCACGGTCGAATCCTCGCGCACGCGGCTGATATAGGTCGCGAACTCGCCCACACACTCAACCGGGGTGATGTAGCCACCGTCCTCGCGCTTGTCGTAGAGCATGATCCCCGGGGCCTCGCGCAGGATGTTCTGCGCTTCCTCGGCCGAGATCTCGTTCTCGAACTCGATGTTGATCGCCTCGGAATGGCCGACGAACACCGGAACCCGGACGCAGGTCGCCACCACCTTGATCTTGGGGTCCAGGATCTTCTTGGTCTCGACCACCATCTTCCACTCTTCCTTGGTCGAACCGTCGTCCAGGAAGCTGTCGATGTGCGGGATCACGTTGAACGCGATCTGCTTGGTGAACTTCTTCGCCTCCGCCGGATCGCCGACGAAGATGTTGCGGCTCTGCTCGAACAGCTCGTCCATGCCGGCCTTGCCCGCGCCCGAAACCGACTGATAGGTCGCAACGACCACGCGCTTGATCTTGGCGGCGTCGTGCAGCGGCTTCAGAGCGACCACCATCTGCGCGGTCGAGCAGTTCGGGTTCGCGATGATGTTCTTCGCGCGATAGCCGTCGATCGCCTCCGGATTCACCTCCGGCACGATCAGCGGCACGTCCGGGTCCATGCGGTACAGCGACGAATTGTCGATCACCGTGCAGCCGGCGGCGGCGAACTTGGGCGCATACACCTTGGTCGCTTCCGACCCGATCGCGAACAGGGCCATGTCCCAGCCGGTCGGATCGAAATGCTCGATGTTCTGGACTTTGAACTGCTTGCCGGTCTCGCCATAATCGACGGTGTCGCCCACCGACCGGGAGGAGGCGACCACCGCCAGCTCGTCGATCGGAAATTCGCGCTCCGCCAGGATGTTGAGCATCTCGCGGCCGACATTCCCCGTCGCGCCCGCGACCACCACCCGATAACCCATCACTCACTCCATTCGCGTCAGTCGCCGCGGCGCTAGCCCTTCTGGCGCACCGCGGCAACCAAGCGTTACTTTGCTTCGCCGTCCTGGGAGTTTCGCGCAACAACGTTGCGATCCAGGAACTCCAGGATGGTTTTCCACAGATGCTCGCCGACACCCGGCCCACCGACGCGATGGGTGCTGCCGGGGTAGAACATCATCTCGAACGGCGTGGCCGTGCGCTGCATCTCCGCTGCGAACAGCGTCGAATTGTCGAGGAAGACGTTGTCGTCGGCCATGCCGTGGATCAGCAGCAGCGGATCGCGGATTTTCGATGCCTCCGTCACCGCCCCCGACGCGCTATAGCTCTGCGGGTCAGTGCGGGGATCGCCCAGATAGCGCTCGGTGTAATGCGTGTCGTACAGCGTCCAGTCGGTGACCGGCGCACCCGCCACCGCCGCCGCATAGACGCCAGGATTCTTCTCCAGCATCTTGATCGACATATAGCCGCCATAGGACCAGCCATAGGTCGCGATCTTTGTCGGATCGACGAACGGCAGCGTCTTCAGATAGTTTGCGCCGGCAAGCTGGTCGTCGACCTCGACCGTCCCCATCGCGTGATAGATCTGGTCCTCGAACGCCTTGCCGCGGTTATACGAACCGCGATTGTCGATCTGGAAGAAGATCCAGCCCTGGTCGACCAGATACTGCGGCAGGGCACCCTGCCAGCCGCGCGTCACCTGCTGGCCCGTGCCGGGGCCGCCGTAATGCTGGAAGAACACCGGGTATTTCTTGCCCGGCTCCAGCGGCGGGGTGATCATCTCCCAGTGAAGCGTCGATCCGTCGGCCGCCTTGATGGTCCCGAACTGCGTCGGGCGATGGCTCGCCGCGAACGGGTAATAGGGATGATCCGGCCCGATCGCATTCTCGTTGATCCAGGCGATCCGCTTGCCGGTGATGTCGGCAAGATAGACCTGCGCCGGCTGGGTCGGGCTGGAGCGCGTGATGAGGAAACGGCTCGCGGCCCCGTCCATGGTCGCACCGTTCCACCAGCCCTTTTCGGTCAGGCGGGTGATGGTGCCCGGACGCTTCAGGTCGAGCGCGTAGAGATGCTGCTCGAGCACGTCGTCCTTGTTGCCGGTGAAGAACAGCCGGCCCTTGGCCTCATCGATGCCGACCAGCGACTGGACGACCCACGACCCCTTGGTCAGCTGCGTCCACTTGCCCGCCTTCCAGCGGTAGAGGTGGCCAAAGCCGTCCCGCTCCGACCGCCAGATGAGGCTCCCGTCCTTCATCACGCGATAGGCGTCGGACAGGTTCAGCCAGCTCCGCTCGCCGGCCGTCTCGGTGAACAGCACGGTGGAGGCGCCGGTCGTGGGATCGACGCGCAGCATGTCCAGCCGCTTCTGGTCGCGGGTCTGGCGCTGGACCAGCAGCGCGGAACCGTCGGGCAGCCAGTTGACGCGCGCCAGATAGATGTCGGGATCGGGGCCCAGGTCGACCTTCACCCTGCCCGAGCCGTCCGGCTTCATGACATAGAGGTCGACCAGCGCATTGGGGGTGCCCGCCGCCGGATAGCGCTGGTCATAGACCTTCGTGCCGCTGGCGCCGATGGCAGCGCGGCTGAAGACCTTCACCGGCGCTTCGTCGAACCGCTCAACCGCGATGTAGCGCTCGTCCGGCGACCACCAATAGCCGGTGAAGCGGTGCATTTCCTCCTGCGCCACGAACTCGGCCTCGCCGAAGTGGACGGTGCCGCCCCCCTCGGTCGTTACCGGCCGGGCGTCGCCACCGCCGAGTGGCTGCACGAACAAATTCTGGTCGCGCACGAAGCTGACGAAGCTGCCCTTGGGGCTTACCAGCGGGTTGAGTTCGCCCGCCTGCGTCTCGGTCAGGCGGCGGACCTGGCCATCCAGGGTCGCCAGGAACAGGTCGCCGTCGAGCGGGACGAGGATCGACTGGCCGTCGGGCGCGAAATCATAGGCGACGATGCCCTGCGAGCCCGCGATGCGTGCGCGCTCCCGCTGCATCTTCTCGGCCTCGGAAAGCTCGGCGCCGGATCCGACCTTCTTGGAATCGACCAGCATCCGCCATTCGCCGCTGGTCGTGTCCATCGCCCAGAGGTCGAAGCGCTCCTTTTCCTCCGGCCGATTGCGCAGCACGGTCACGAAACGGCCGTCGGGCGAAATCTTCAGGTTGCGCGGTGCGGTGCCGTTGAGGTCGGGGCTTCCGAACACGCGTGCCAGTGTCAACGCCTGCTGCGCGTCCTGCGCTCCCTGGGTCACAGGGGCCGGCTGCGGCGACTGCGCCAGATCAGCGGCCATGGCAGCGGTTCCGCTCGACAGCATCGCAACGCCCAACACCCATTTCAACATCCCGTCGCGTCTCCGTGGAAAGCACCCGCGGACGCAGGTGCCCGCGCGTTATTGCGGCGCAGCGGCCGCGGGTAAAGCATTGGTTCGCCATGGCGAACCCGAGGAACGCAAAAGGGGCGCGGAAGGCTGTCGCCCTCCGCGCCCCTGAAGCGGTACCGATCGGCGCCAGCCGTTACTCGGCGGCGGCTGCCGGAGCCGGACGCGGGTCGCGGCGCTCGGCGATACGCGCCGACTTGCCGGTGCGGCCGCGCAGGTAATAGAGCTTCGCGCGACGCACGACGCCGCGGCGAACGACCTCGATCGCGTCGATGTTCGGCGAGTACAGCGGGAAGACGCGCTCGACGCCCTCACCAAAGCTGATCTTGCGGACCGTGAACGACGAGCCCATGCCCTTGTTCGAGCGCGCGATGCACACGCCCTCGTAGTTCTGAACGCGGGTGCGCTCGCCTTCGACCACCTTCACGCCAACGCGCAGCGTGTCGCCCGCGCGGAATTCCGGAATCTTCTTCGCCTCGTTGAACTTGGCGATCTGCTCGGCTTCGAGCGTCTGGATGAGGTTCATTTCAATCTTCCTCGTCATGTCGCCGCGCGCCAGAGGGAGGTCGGACCCGAGCGCCCTCATGGCGCTCCCACAGATCCGGCCTCCGTAGCCGTGTATCGACCTCGGACCTGTGCTTTCGCCAGGCCGCGATCTTCGCATGATCCCCCGATCGCAGCACTTCGGGGATCGTGCGCCCTTCCCATGTGACTGGTCGGGTGTATTGCGGGTATTCGAGCAGCCCCGTTTCGAAGCTCTCGTCATCCCCGCTGGAAGCCGCGCCCATTACGCCCGGAAGCAGCCGAATGCAAGCATCGAGCAGCACCAGCGCACCCATCTCGCCCCCCGACAACACATAGTCGCCGATCGAGATGAGTTCGATGTCGCGCGCTTCGAACAGGCGTTCGTCATAGCCCTCGAACCGCCCGCACAAGACGGTGACGCCCGGCCCCTGCGCCAGGGCGCGTACCCGCTGCTGATCGAGCGGACGGCCGCGCGGACTCATCGCGATGACAGGGCGATCATCCGCCACGCTGTCCAGCGCGGCCGCAAGCACGTCCGCGCGCATCACCATCCCCGCGCCCCCGCCTGCAGGCGTGTCGTCGACCGAACGGTGCTTGTCCGTCGCGAAGTCGCGGATCTGCACGGTCTCCAGCGACCAGCGCTCCTCGCGCAGCGCGCGTCCGGCAAGCGATATGCCGAGCGGGCCGGGAAACATCTCCGGGTAAAGCGTTAGGACGGTGGCGGCAAAGGACATGCCAGCCCCATTGACCGATGGAGACAGGATGACAAGTTCCGAGACGCAGGCCGACGATTGCATCATCATCGGCGCGGGCCCGGCGGGACTGACCGCCGCCATCTACCTGGCACGCTTTCACCTCTCAATCCGCCTGTTCGATTGCGGCTCCAGCCGTGCAGCGATGATCCCGTGCACGCGCAATCACGCTGGCTATCCCGAAGGGATCAAAGGCACCGAACTGCTCCGCCTGATGCACGAACAGGCAAAGCACTATGGCGCGCATCGCGAGCTGGCGGAGGTCACCGGCCTCTCCCGCGATGAAGACGGCTTTGCGGTACGCATCGGCGACCGCGTCACCCGCGCGCGCACCGTCCTGCTCGCGACCGGCGTCGTGAACCATCGCCCCCAGAGCCTGCCCAACGACATCCACGATGCCGCGCTCAACCGCGGCCTGCTGCGCTACTGCCCGATTTGCGACGGCTATGAAGTCACCGACAAGCGCGTCAGCGTGATCGGCACGGGCGAACACGGCATGCGCGAGGCGCTGTTCCTGCGCGGCTATACGCGTGACGTGACGCTGATCGCACCGGACGCCGAACATGGCCTCGACGAAGCCTGCATGGCCAAGCTCGATGCCGCCGGTATTGCGCGCGTGGATGGCCCCTGCGGGGGCTTCGCTATCGAAGGCGACCAGCTGGCGCTCGACACCGCGAGTGGACGCATGGCGTTCGACAGCGTCTATCCCGCACTCGGCTCCCGCATCCGCTCCCACCTCGCGGTCGAGGCAGGCGCGCGGGCAAGCGACGACGGCTGCCTGGAAGTCGACGACCACCAGCGCACCTCCGTGCCCGGGCTGTTTGCCGCCGGCGACGTGGTGAAGGGGCTCGACCAGATCAGCCATGCCATGGGTGAGGCAGGCGTTGCCGCGACCACCATCCGCAACACGCTGAGCGAGCAGACGCCGCTGTGGCGATAGCTGCGCGGCGGGCGGTCAGGCTACCGCCAGCACCTCGGGCGCGGCGTGCCCCGGATTGCGTACGGCGCACTCGACCTCGGCTTCGGAGAGGCCGAACTCGCCGAGCGTATAGCGATGGCGCGCCAGCCGCCGATGGCGCCGTTGATCGAGGTAGCGTTGCATGCGGTCGCGAACGGCGTCCGTCAGGGGCAGGTCGAGCATGCGATACACGCGGCGCATCTCGCGCTCCCAATCCTTCCCGATGGCGTCGAAGCCGACGTCGACCTGCGGCACGTCTGCCGACGCGCGCGCCGAGCGCATCCGCTGCTCTCGCAAGGCGACCTTGCGGACCCACTCCGCCCCGATCCAATGGGGGTCGACGGCATCGGACTGCACGGCCATCTGGCTATGCACCAGCGATGCGGAGGAGCCGACTACGGCGGACGCCTTGCGGTCGAGGCACACCAGACGCGCGTCGGGAAATGTGGTCAGAAGCGAATCCAGGTCCTGCGCGAATTGCGGGAGCTTGAGCACCCAGGGCCGATCTCCCCGCTCCTTTCGCAGCCACGCGACGGTCTGCATCAGGCGCTTGAACTCGGCATAGACCGGGCGCGTGTCCATCGCCTCGCCGGCTGCGGCAAAGCTGGGGATGCGCCACTGCGCCTCGAACGCCGCGCCGAAGATCGACACATTGTGCAGCCCGATTTCCTCGTCCGCTGCCTCCAGCGCCGTCGGGTGGATCACGCGGAAGTCCGGGTTCAGCCACTGGGCGCAGCGCAGCCCGATCCAGGCGCGGATCCGGCGATCGTCCACCCAGCCGTTGCTGGTGACAGGCACCGGGTTCCAGCTTTCAAAGAAGCGCGTGTGGGCAAGCCGGGGATCGCAGGCGAGGAGCCGCTGCATGCGCGTGCTGCCGGAACGCATCTGTCCGAGCACGATGATCGGACGCGGGATCGGAACTTCCAGGATTTCAGGATGACGCCGCCACAGCGCGTGCACGCGCGCACGGTCCGCCAGTGCCGCTACCAGCTGTCCATAGGCGATCACCGTCCCCAGCGGCGACAGCGCCGCCTCTGCATGCAGCGCTTCGGTCAGCGCAGCCAGCCGAACCTGCCAGCCGGGATCGCTTCCGAAGTCCTGAAGGCCGGTCCTTGTGCGCGCAGCGGCGATCAGATGGTCCGGCTCCAGCACCGGGCGTGCGAGCCAGCCGCGATCCCACGCCTGTTCCAGGATACCGCTGATACGCGCGTGACGTCGAAGGGTCGGTCGGGCGGGCGGCTCGAATTGCAAGCGTCTGAATCTCCGTCCGTGCGATCGAGGAACTTCGCCGGCCAAGGGATAATGCGTCAGCTAGCCACCAGTGCCAACCCGGCCAAAATCACCAGGCCGCAGGTAGAGCGAAAGAGTGCCCGAAGGAGACTGCATCCGCCGATAGTTATGCCGTTCTGCCCAGCGCTTCAGCGGCGCATCCAGCCCGCCGGGGGCGTCGGGCGTCGAACGCCCCTCCCCGCCGGTCACGATCGCTGACGGAGGCGTGTTCCTGAACGCACGGTCGAGGCTCTCGCGAGTAACGACGTGCATCCGCCGCTCTTCGTCCGCGGTCATCAGTCCGTGCATCCGGTAGAGGAACGGACCCATGGCAAAGCGCGGGTCGATATCGAGCCTGCCTCCGGCGAAGCGCTCCGGCGACAGGCTCGCCGCCATTCCCGGTGCCCCACTGTCATCGAGATGGTCGCCGAGCCAGGCACCATCCGCCACGGCGAGCAGGATCGGGGATCCGTCGCGCAGTGCCCCGACGCTTTCCGCTCCGGTGCGCCAGATCCCCAGCACCAGCGTCACGGCGAACACCAGCTGCAGGCTTCTGCGCGGCGCGATCGGCCCGTGGATGGCACCGAACCGGATGAACAGGGGCGGCAGAATGGGAATGACATATTGCCGGAAGCTCGGCTGCGGCAGCATCGCCGCGATGCACCCGGCGATAATCAGCCAGTCGAGCGCCACGCCGTGCCGGTCGCCGCCGTGTCGAAAACGCCGCCACAGCACGAGCGCGAGTACGACCAGCGCAGGCCCCTGCACCATGAACCAGGCAAGCCTGCGCAGCGTGGTTCCGAATTCGAGCATGTGCGCCTGGTCGTTAACCATTCGCCACTGCTGGGGCGCGACGAGGGAATATTCGAAAACTCCGAAGAGGAAGTTCTCCGGCACGAGCGCAAACAGCACCAGCGTCGGCAACACACCGACGGCACCGCCCAGCGCATAGGCCACGGCACCACGGAAGCGGTCGCGGCGCCCCTCGTACAGCATGACCGCGAACAATACGCCGGCGGGGACGATGTAGCTGATCTTTACCGACACCGCGGCGCCGAAGGCGAGGCCGGCAAGAAAGAGCCGCCAGTCGTGCCGCATGCCGCGATGGGTTCCGACCAGAAGCCAGATGCCAAGCGTCTCGAAGAACAGCGGTAGCGTATCGTTCCGCGCGACGCCGCCCGCAAAGATCATCGCATCGCACAGCGCCAGCATCGCCGCCGCAGCCAGCGCGCGGCGTGGCGTGCCCCCGGCCGCAAGCGCCGCCCGATAGACGATCAGGATCGCCCCCGCCGCGGCCAGTGCGTTCACCAGCCTGAGCGTGAGGAACAGCCAACCCTCCTCGAAAAAGGCGAAGGGCGCCAGCAGCAGCGGCTGTAACGGCGTCTGCAGATACATGAAGTCGCGGAACGGCAGGCCGTGCCGCATCAGTTCGACCGCGGCGACATACTGGCTTTCGTCACGGTTGAGCGGAAGCACCAGCGCCGCGAGGGTGAAGAGCAGGAGAGATGCCAGGAACAGGATCCCGGCAGGACCAATCGGCCTGCCGAGCAAACCAGCCGGCGTTGTGACGCCGAACAGGCGCGTCTTCATGGGTGGTTACAATCCGTTCGGGCCTGGGCCCGGTCGATCAGGATTCGATGAAGGTGGTGGTCACTACCAGCCGCTCGGCATCCCATTCGGGCACCGCATCCACGCGCATCGGAACCATGAAGCGCTTGCCGGTCGGACGCTCGATCTCGATCACGTCGCCCGCGCCGAAATTCTCGACCGCCACGACCTTGCCGAGTGGCTCGCCGGTGTCGGAAACCGCAGCCAGACCGAGCAGGTCCGCGTGGTAGTATTCGCCTTCCTCCAGGGGAGGCAGGCTGTCGCGCGACACCCACAGCTGGGTGCCTCGCAATGCCTCGGCCGCGTCGCGCGAGTCGATCTCGGCGAAGCGGGCGATGGCGCCGTTGTTGCCGCGTCGCACGGAGCGCAGCGTAAAGGCGCCACCGTTCAGCACCTGGTGGGCGCCAAGGTCTTCTGCGAAGACCTTGAGCCGCACCTCGCCCGCGATACCGTGGGCGCCGACGATGGCGGCGACCACGACCCGGCGCTCGCCGTGTTCGGCCACAGGGGCCTCAGGCGTCGGGAGATCCATCGTCGCCGCTGGGGGTGTCGTCTGCACCCTCGGCGGGATCTGGCGACGAGACGCCGGTGTTCGCACCAGCGTTCGGGGACGACGGGTCGTCATGGTCGTTGGCGCCGTGCTGTTCGGGGTCGATGGTCATCGTGGCGTTCCTTCTGCCGCCCCGCCCAAGAAGGGCAGGTTCGACGGAAGGAACGCACGAACGCCGCTTTGGGCTCAGGCCTCGGCGGGTGCTTCGGCAGCAGCCGCTGCTTCTGCAGCCTTCGTCGCACGCTCTTCAGCGCGCTCAGTGGCCTTCTCGCCCGGCTTGCCCTTGTTCGGGTTGTTGCGCGCAGTGCGCTCCTTCACGCCGGCCACGTCCAGGAAGCGCAGGACGCGATCGGTCGGCTGCGCGCCGACGCCCAGCCAATGCTTCGCACGATCGGCGTCCAGCACCACGCGCTTCTCGTCATCCTTGGCGAGCAGCGGGTTGTAGGTGCCGATCTTCTCGATGAAGCGGCCATCGCGCGGGCTGCGCGCGTCGGCCACGACGATGCGGTAGTAAGGGCGCTTCTTGGAGCCGCCGCGCGACAGACGCATGCTGAGTGCCATGGACTTTCCTTCTTCTCTCTATTCGCGGTCGCGGCAGTTGCCGGACCCTTGGGTTGCTGATCGCCCTTGGGAGGCGCTCACTTCTTCTTGATCAGATTCTCAAAGCCCGGGGGCAGCTGCATGCCACCCTTTCCGCCGGGAAGCCCCGGAAGACCGGCGCCGCCGGCCTTGCTCATCATCTCGCCGAGTTCCGGGCCGCCGAGCGCATTGCCCAGCCCGCCCATGCCACCGGCAGGACCCCCCTTGCCCAGCATCGACATCATGCCCTTCAGACCGCCCATTTTCTTGAGCTTCTTCATGGCAGTCGACATTTCCTGGTGCATCTTCAGGAGCTTGTTGACGTCCTGCACCGTCGTGCCCGAGCCCTTGGCCACGCGGATCTTGCGCTTGGCGTTGAGCAATTCGGGCTTGGAGCGCTCCTTGGGCGTCATGGACGAGATCATCGCGTCCATGCGCAGCAGCAGCCGCTCGTCGACAGCGCCCGACGCCATTGCCGCCTGGGCCTTCTTCATGCCGGGGATCATCCCGGCAAGGGCACCAAGGCCACCCATGCGGCGCATCTGCTGGAGCTGCGCGCGCAGGTCGTTCATGTCGAACTGACCCTTGGCCATTCGGCTGGCGATGCGCTCGGCATCCTCCGTCTGGATGCTTTCGGCCGCGCGCTCGACCAGCGACACGACGTCGCCCATGCCGAGGATACGGCCGGCGACGCGCTTCGGATGGAACGGCTCGATCGCGTCGAGCTTTTCGCCCACACCGGCAAACTTGATCGGCTTGCCCGTTACCGAGCGCATCGACAGCGCCGCACCACCGCGGGCATCGCCGTCCATCCGGGTCAGGATCACGCCGGTCAGCGGCACCTGCTCCGAGAAGTTCTGCGCCACGTTCACGGCGTCCTGGCCGGTCAGTGCATCGACCACCAGCAGGATTTCGTTCGGCTGCGAGACGTCGGCGACCGCCTTCATCTCGTCCATGAGCGCCTGGTCGACGTGCAGGCGGCCTGCCGTGTCGAGCATCAGGACGTCATAGCCCTGCAGCTTCGCGGCGCTCATCGCGCGGCGCGCAATGTCCACCGGCTGCTGGCCGGCGACGATCGGCAGCGTCGCGACCTCGACCTGCTGGCCAAGCACCGCCAGCTGCTCTTGCGCGGCCGGACGATTGACGTCGAGCGACGCCATCAGGACCTTCTTGCGCTCGCGACCCGACAGAAGCTTGGCGAGCTTGGCGGTCGTGGTCGTCTTGCCCGAGCCCTGGAGGCCGACCAGCATGACAACCGCGGGCGGGGTGACGGCGATGTCGAGCTCGGCCGTGTCCGGGCCCAGCATGTCGACCAGCGCATCATGGACGATCTTGACGACCTGCTGCCCCGGCGTGACCGAGCGCAGCACGTCATGGCCGATCGCCTCTTCGGTGACCTTGTCAACAAAGGCGCGCGCCACCGGAAGCGCGACATCGGCCTCCAGCAGTGCGATTCGCACCTCGCGCATGGCGGTGCGGACGTCGCTTTCGGTCAGCGCACCACGGCCGCGCAGGCGATCGAAGACGCCTCCCAGCCGGTCGCTCAAACTATCGAACACGCACCTGCTCCACTTCCACATCCTCCGTCCGGCGCCCAAGCAAAACACGCCGGCGGACGAAACCTCGTCGGCCGGCGTCGCCCGTAGGCGTGCACATGGGTACCGTCCCATTGAGGAACGACAGGGGCCGGATAGCGGATTGCGCCGAAGCGAGCAAGACGTGCGAGCAAATCGCTGCGCTTAACCCGATTTACATACCTGTTCGGGAAAAGGGGTCATGCGTTCGCGGGTCCCTTTAGGCAAGCTCATCGGCACCGATCGTTCGGGCGCCCCCCGCACCCCTTCGGAAACGCTGATGCTCGCGGCCGGGATCGTCGCACTCCTGCTTCTGGTGGGGATCGGCAGCACCGTTCTGGCAGCGACGCTCAGTCAGTTCCTCGTCGGCGGACCGCCGCCCAGCCGCCTGCTCATCGTCGCATTGCTGCTCAACATCGCGCTGATCCTGATGGGATGGCAGCTGCACCTGGCGCGTCGTGAGGCCGCAGAGGTTGCAGAGGCCGCCGAACAGCGCGCCCGGGCGCTGGCGGCGCCGGATCCGCTTGCCACCCTGCTCGATCGCGCGGCGCTGGCGTCGGAGGGCGCTGCCCTGATCGAGCGCGCGGCCAGGCGCCGTGGCACGGTCGCGATGCTGGTCCTCGACCTCGATGACTTCAAGGCGATCAACGACATGCACGGGCAGCCCGCGGGCGACGCGGTGTTGCGGTGCGCGGCGATCCGGATCCTGGAGACGATGCCGCCGGGCACGCGCATCGCGCGAACAGGCGGCGACGCCTTTGCCTGCGTGCTGCCGATCGACCACCGCCAGCCGGGCCAGATCGGCCATCTTGCCGAGCGGCTGCTCGCGCGGCTGTCCCAGCCGGTCGATGTGGGCGGCGTCCGTTGCGAGATCAGCACGTCGATCGGCATCGCCCGGTCGGGCGCGGACTGCCCCAGTATCAAGGCGCTGATGCGGGCGGCCGACATTGCCCTCTATACGGCCAAGCGCAGCGGACGGGACCGTTTCGTCTGGTTCGATCGCTCGATGGAGCGGGAACTGCACAGCCGCAACGACCTGGAAGAGGCGCTGCGCACCGCCATCCCCCAGGGGCAGATCCTGCCCTTCTTCGAGCAGCAGATCGACCTGGTGACGGGCGACCTCGACGGGTTCGAAGTCCTCGCCCGCTGGCAGCATCCCGCGCGCGGCCTCCTCGAACCCGAGTCGTTCCTGCCGCTTGCCGAGGACACCGGGCTGGTGGGCGAATTGACGCTGACGCTGATGCGCCAGGCGTTCGAGGCGGCGCGCGACTGGGACCCGTCGCTGTGCCTCTCCATCAACCTGTCGCGTTGCCAGCTGCGCGATGCGTGGCTCGCCCAAAAGATCCTGAAGCTCCTGACCGAGACCGGCTTTCCCGCCCATCGCCTGCAGGTCGAGGTGACCGAGGGCGCGCTGTTCGACAATCTGCCGCTGGCGCAATCGACCATCGGCAGCCTGAAGAACCAGGGCGTGCGCGTGGCGCTGGATAATTTCGGCACCGGCTATTCAAGCCTCGCCCATCTCCGCGCGCTCCCGCTCGACCGGATCAAGATCGACGCGAGCCTGATCGAGTCGATGGCGCACAATGCGGATGCCACCGCGATCGTGAACGCGATCACCCATCTGGGAGAGAGCCTGAACCTGTCCGTAGCGGCGCAGGGCATCCCCGATGCGGCGGTCGAGGTCCGCCTGCGCGGCCTCGGCTGCGCCAAGGGCCAGGGGCCGCGTTACGGCACGGCGCTCTCGAACGCGGGCGTCCGCCGGATGCTGGCCGAGCGGCGCCAGCTGGTATCCCGTCCTTCGCCGGACCGGCCGACCGTGGGCCCGCGTGACGTCACCAACCAGCGCCGGGCTGGCTGAGATACACCGCCTCCTCCGCGGTTGAGGTGCGGCCCAGCGCCGCATTGCGGGACGGAAAGCGCCCGAACCGCTCGATCACCTCGGCATGGGCCCGCGCGAAGTCTAGGTTGGTCTCCAGCCCCGGCTCGGCAAAGCAGCGCAGCGCGAAACGCTGCACGCCGCGATCTTCGGCATGCATCAGCGGCATGTAGAGGAAGGCGCGGCGCTGCGGCTCGTACTGCGGAGCGTAGCCCGCCGCGATGCCCGACAGCGCAAGCTCCAACCCGAGCGGGTCGGCAGCAAATGCCGCCGGCGAGTCGCGGTAGAGGTTGCGCGAAAACTGATCGACCAGCAGGATCGCGGCGAGCAGCCGGTCGGGCGCGCCGCGCCAGCCTTCCGCTTCCTGCGCCACGACAGAGTCACGCATCGCGCCGAACCGCTCCCGGATGGTCGCATCCAGGGCAGCATCCTTCTTGAAATGCTGTTCGGGCGTCAGTTCTTCGAACCAGAAGTGCAGCACCGCGTCCGTCGCGCGTTGGACTTCGTCGGGTCCCGCCCCTAGATCAGCCGCCATGCCCTCTCCCGCTCCCGTGTTGCCCGAGGTGATTTCCCTCGGCTGCCGGCTCAACATCGCCGAAAGCGAAACGATCCGCACGCTGCTCGGTAGCCGGAATGCGGTGGTCGTGAACAGCTGTGCCGTCACGAATGAAGCGGTTGCCGGCACCCGGCGCGCGATCCGCCGGGCACGGCGTGAGCGACCGGACGCAGAACTGATCGTCACCGGCTGTGCAGCCCAGATCGACCCGCAGGGCTTCGCCGCCATGCCGGAGGTCGACCGGGTCGTCGGCAACGCCGACAAGCTCCTGCCGGACGCCTGGGCAAGCACCGAGCCGGTGCGGGTGTCGGACTGGGACAGCGTGCGGCGCGATACCCCGCACCTCGCACCCGCATTTGCAGCCCATGTCCGTGCCTTTGTCGAGGTGCAGAACGGCTGCGACCACCGCTGCACCTTCTGCGCGATCCCGTTCGGCCGCGGTCCCGCCCGCTCGGCACCCGGGGGCGCCGTGGCAGCGCGCGTCGCCGAAGTGGTCGCCGCCGGCCATCGCGAGGTCGTGCTGACCGGGGTGGACCTGACAAGTTATGGCACCGACCTGCCGGGCACCCCGAGCCTGGGCCAGCTCGTCGAGCGGATCCTGACGCACGTCCCCGCGCTGGAGCGGCTACGGCTATCGTCGCTCGATTCGATCGAAATCGACGACCGGCTGATGGCGCTGCTGACCGGCGAGCCGCGCGTGCTGCCGCACGTCCATCTCTCGCTGCAGGCCGGGAACGACCTGGTGCTCAAGCGGATGAAGCGACGGCACCTGCGCGCAGACGCGGTGGCGCTGGTTGCGCGGTTGAAGGCGGCACGACCGGAAATCGCGATCGGCGCAGACCTGATCGCGGGCTTTCCGACCGAGGATGAAGCGATGTTCGCGGATACGCTGGCGTTGCTCGACGATTGCGACATCGTGCACGCACATATCTTTCCCTTTTCGCCGCGCGCCGGCACGCCCGCGGCTCGCATGCCGCAGGTGAACCCGGCGGTGGCGCGGGAACGCGCGGCCCGGCTGCGCAGTCGCGCTGCCGAGCGCCACGCGGCATGGCTGGGCGGGCTGGTCGGCACGCGCCAGCGGGTTTTGGTGGAACGCCCCGGCAACCGCGGACATGCGGAAGCCTTTGCGGAAGTAGGATTGGATCGGACAATGCAGGCAGGCACCATCGCCGACGTGCGGATTACCGCCGTCGAGCAGGACCGGCTCGTAGGAGTGGCAGCATGAGCGCATCTTGGCACGAACGGCTGCTCGGGGGCTTCCGCAAGACCTCCGACCGGCTGATGGGCAACCTCGCGGGACTTTCGGCGGCGCGGCTCGACGACGAGACCCTCGACGAGATCGAGGAGGCGCTGATCGCCTCGGACCTGGGCCCGGAGACAGCGGCGCGCGTCCGCGCCCGCCTGGCCGAGGGCCAGTATGAGCGCAACATGGAAGAGCTCGGCATCCGCTTGGTCGTGGCCGAGGAGGTGGAGCGCTCGCTCGCCAAGGTCGCGCGCCCGCTGGAGATCGAGGCATTCCCGCGCCCGCAGGTGATCCTGATCATCGGCGTCAACGGATCCGGCAAGACCACCACCATCGCGAAGCTCGCGAAGACGCTGGTGGACCAGGATTACAGCGTCATGCTGGCAGCGGGCGACACCTTCCGCGCCGCCGCCATCGGCCAGCTGCGCACCTGGGCCGAGCGGATCGGCGTGCCGATCGTCTCCGGCGCAGAGGGCGGCGACGCGGCCGGCATCGTCTATGAGGCGGTCAAGCAGGCGACTGCGACCGGCATCGACGTACTGATCGTCGACACGGCCGGGCGCCTTCAGAACAAGCGCGAGCTGATGGACGAACTCGCCAAGATCCGGCGCGTCCTCGGCCGCCTCAATCCGGAGGCCCCGCACGACGTGGTGCTCGTGCTCGACGCCACCACCGGCCAGAACGCGCTCAACCAGATCCAGGTCTTCAAGGAGACCGCAGGGGTCACGGGCCTCGTCATGACCAAGCTCGACGGCACCGCCCGCGGCGGCGTGCTGGTCGCCGCGGCCGAGCGCTATGGCCTTCCGATCCACGCAATCGGCGTCGGCGAGACGGCGGACGATCTGCGCGGCTTTGACGCAAACGAGGTCGCCCGCATCATCGCCGGCGTCGACCAGGGGAGAAACCTGCGATGAGCACGACGGCACCCGAAAAGACCGCGAGCCCGGGGCTGCGGATGGCGCTGGATTACGGCCCCTTGGCGGTGTTCTTCTTCGCCAACATGCTGGCCGGCCGGCTGCACCTGCCGGACATGGTCGACAGCCTCGCGCGCGTGCTGATCTCGACCGCCGCCTTCATGGTCGCGACCTTCATCGCGATCCTGGTATCGCACATCAAGACGGGGCGGATCTCGCCGATGCTGTGGATCTCGGGCGCGCTGGTGCTCGTGTTCGGCGGCCTCACCCTCTATTTTCGCGACGACACCTTCATCAAGGTGAAGCCGACCATCGTCTATGCGATGTTCGCCGCGGTGCTGGGCTTCGGTCTCGCCACCGGCCGCCCGCTGCTCCAGTCGCTGCTCGAGGGTGCCTATCCCGGCCTGTCGGCCGCGGGATGGCGCAAGCTGACGATCAACTGGACGTGGTTCTTCGCAGGCATGGCGGTGCTCAACGAAATCGTCTGGCGCAACAGCAGCTGGGATTTCTGGGTGGGCTTCAAGCTGTGGGGTGCGGTGCCGCTGACCCTGTTGTTCGCCATCGCGAACGTGCCGATGCTGCTGCGCAACGGCCTGACGACGGAAAAGGAAGCGCCGGTCCCGCCGGAGGGTTGAGGGGCTACCGCCCCACCCTCCTGCCTGCTCGTGGCCTCCACGGGCGGGCCGCACATACAAAAAGGCGCGCCAATCACGGCGCGCCTTTTTCGTTCATCCGAGCACTTCGCGTACCGCTGCACGGGCGATCGCCTGCATCTGGCGATCTGCGGCCGACTTGCGGCGGGCCGTCGAAACGGCGGTGTCGGGAATGGAAAAGTTGGTGTTCTGCTTGGTAAAAAAGTTCACTCGTTATCCTGAAGAAGGGCGGGGCCCGCAGGGACGCCTTCGCGCTCAGCGCGAAGCTTGTCGACGCGCTCCTGGCGCTCGGCCATCGCTACCCAGGCCGCTTCGGCTCGCAGGCAGCGGTCGCGCACCATGTCCAGTGTCGCAGACTCCGCATCGGCATGGGCCTGTGCGGCGTGCTCGCGGTAGCTTAGTTGTGCCACGGACGGGTCTCCCGAAAAGAAGCGACGGCGCCGGATGGCGCCGTCGTGTCGCCACCCGACTTAGTCGGCCGGCTGAAGGTTCACCGCTGCCATCTTGCCGCGACGATCCTGCTCCAGCTCGTACGAAACGCGCTGGTTCTGGTTGAGGGTGATCATGCCGGCACGCTCGACGGCCGTGATGTGGACGAATGCGTCGTCGCCGCCCGTGTCCGGTGCGATGAAGCCATAGCCCTTGTCGGCATTGAAGAACTTGACGGTGCCGAGAATGCTCATGGGTATTTCCTTCTAGATCGCGCGCCCGCGTGT
This sequence comes from Sphingomonas sp. 3-13AW, assembly GCF_049311085.1. NCBI lineage: Bacteria > Pseudomonadati > Pseudomonadota > Alphaproteobacteria > Sphingomonadales > Sphingomonadaceae > Sphingomonas > Sphingomonas sp. 3-13AW. The sequence goes on from NZ_JASNVZ010000014.1 coordinate 41,223, forward strand.
CGGGAGCGCTTACGCTCAAACACAGGGAAAGAAGGAAGCCAGGAGCCGCAAAGCGCCGAAAACCGTCGATATGCGACTGAAGCACCCTCTATATGGCGGAGTCGGCGCATTTTCGCAAGGCCGGCAACGCGTTAATTACCCGCTGGAGGGAACTGCTGGCCGCACAAAAGCAAAGGGCGGAGAGTTTCCTCCCCGCCCCCAGCCTCAGCTATCGGCTGGTTGGTGTCAGCGCTTGGCCGCTTCGTAGCGCTGGTTCGCCACGTCCCAGTCCACCACGTTCCACCAGGCCTTCAGATATTCCGGCCGGGCGTTGCGGTAGGTGATGTAATAGGCGTGCTCCCACACGTCGTTGCCCAGGATCGGCGTGCCCTTGACCGGCGCCACGTCCATCAGCGGGTTGTCCTGGTTCGGGGTGGAGGTGATCGCGAGCTCGCCGTCCTCACCCACGATCAGCCAGGCCCAGCCAGAGCCGAACTGGTTCGCGCCCGCAGTGTTGAACTGCTCCTTGAACGCGTCGACCGAACCGAATTTCGCCTCGATCGCGTCCTTGAGCGCGCCGGTCGGCTGCGACCCGCCGCCCTTCATCGTCTTCCAGAAGAAGTCATGGTTCCAATAGCCGCCACCATTGTTGCGAAGCTTGGCCGGCGCACCCGACATGTTGGCGAGGATCTGCTCGATCGTCTTGCCTTCCAGGCTCGGGTCCTCGCCGATCGCCTCGTTCAGCTTGTCGGTATAGGCCTTGTGATGCTTGTCGTGATGGAGCGTCATCGTTTCCTTGTCGATGGTCGGCTCCAGCGCGTCATAGGCGTAGGGCAGCGGGGGGAGTTCGAAAGCCATGACGGTTCCTCCTTATGGATTTGAAATGTCGAACGCGGGCGCGGCCGGATGGCTCCGGTCGTTACGGTCGCGTTCTAGGTAAGCCGGCGTACGCCCTGCGCAACCTCAGATCGACGCGCGGACGGCGTCATTGGCCGCCCTGCCCCAGCAGGTTATGCCGGCGTAGCGCATGGCGAAGCTGGTCGTAGCTCAGCCCCAGCGCCTCGGCCGTGGTGCGTTGGTTGAACCGGTTTTCCGCCAGTGCCCGCGACAGAAGCTCACGCTCGAACCGATTGACGCGGGTCTTGAAGTCCGCGGGCTCAAAGTCGTCCGCGGACGAAGGCTCGGGCAGCGGCTCGGCGGCTTCGGGCGCAGGCTGAGGCGTCGCGGCAGGCGCCCGGCCCCTTGGCCGGTAGGGAGAATCAAAGGGGTCGATCTCGATCACATCAATCGGCCCGGGCCGCTCCCAGCGATAGACCGCACGCTCCACGGCGTTGCGCAGTTCGCGCACGTTGCCGGGCCAGGGATGGCTCACGAGCGCATCAAGCGCGGCGGGGCCGAAGCCGGGCCATACCTCCCGCCCGATCTCAGCCGCCATCCGCCTGCCGAAGAACTCGGCGAGCACCGGGATATCGCCGGCACGCGCACGCAGCGGCGGCAACGTCACCACCTCGAACGACAACCGGTCGAGAAGGTCCGCCCGGAAAGTACCCGCCGCCACGCGGTCGGGCAGATGCTCGTTGGTCGCTGCCACGATCCGCACGTCGACCGTCAGCGGACGGGAAGAGCCGATCCGCGTCACCTCGCCATATTCGACAGCGCGCAACAGCCTGTCCTGTGCCGCCATCGACAGAGTGCCGAGCTCGTCGAGGAACAGCGTTCCGCGATCCGCCTCCTCGAACCGCCCGGCCCGTGCCTTGGTGGCGCCCGTAAAGGCCCCTGCCTCATGGCCGAACAGTTCGGCCTCGATCAGCGTCTCCGGCAGCGCCGCGCAGTTCATGATCACCAGCGGCTGGTCCCAGCGCGGGGACAGGCGGTGGAGGCGTTCCGCCACCAGCTCCTTGCCGGTCCCGCGCTCACCTATCACCAGCACCGGGCGATCGAGGGCAGCGGCGCGACTGGCCCGCTCTAACGTGTCCAGAAAGGCACTCGACTGGCCGATGACTTGGGTGGCGCGCTCCATTCCGGAAGCTTGGCGCAGTTTCCCAACTGTTAGCAATGGCTTTGTAGCACCCGGTAGGGGCCGCGTTTGAAAATCGGCGGAAATCCGCCATTTTCAAAATTGGCACGGCTCCTGCAAAGCAAGGGACAAGCCCGACACGGGCACCTCTACAGGTTCAGGGAGAACGACCATGAGCTACAACGCAACGAGCCTCAGCCGGACCATCGCCAGCCTGATCGGCGCCCTGGTTCTCAGCACGGTAACGCTGGCAGCAACGACCAGCACCGGCCCGGCACCGGCATTCGCAGCATCCGCAGGTCCCGCAATCGCGTGACCGGCGGCGGGCCGGGACGAAAGTTGCCCCTCGTCCCGGCCCCAACCAGACACACACAGGAGTTCCAACCGATGGGTATTTTCTCCCGCACCCGAGACATCATCGCCGCCAACGTCACTGACCTGCTCGACAAGGCGGAAGATCCCTCCAAGATGATCCGCATGATCATCCTTGAGATGGAGGAGACCTTGGTCGAGGTTCGGGCTTCTGCCGCGCGCACCATCGCCGATCAGAAGGAAATGCGCCGCCACATCACCAAGCTCCAGGGTCTCCAGGAAAGCTGGACCGAGAAGGCCGAGCTCGCCCTGTCCAAGAACCGCGAGGACCTGGCCAAGGCAGCGCTGATCGAGCGCAAGAAGGCCGCCGACATGGTCGAGCAGCTTTCTTCCGAGATCCGCGTGCTCGACGAGTCGCTGCGCAGCTCGGAAGAGGACATTGCCAAGCTGCAGAACAAGCTGCGTGAGGCGCGTACCCGTCAGAACGCGATCATGACCCGCCTGGAAAGCGCCAACAACCGCAGCCGCCTGCGCGAGATGTATGCCGGCTCCAAGACGAACGAGGCGTTCAGCCGCTTCGACGTTCTGGAACGCCGCGCCGACCTGGCAGAGGGCCGCGCCGAGGCACTGGGCATGGGCCAGGTGAAGACGCTCGAGGAAGAGATCGCGGAGCTTCAGTCCGCCGAAAAGATCGACGCTGAGCTCGCCGACCTGAAGGCGCGCATGAGCAAGGAGGGCTGAGATGGACGATTTCATCTCGATCGCGGTGCCGATCGTCACGCTGTTCATCGGACTGCCGTGGCTGATCATGCACTACATCACGCGCTGGAAGCAGGCGCCCACCCTGACGGGCGAGGACGAGAAGCTGCTCGACGAGATGCACTTCACGGCCCGCCGGCTGGAAGAGCGCCTCCAGACGATCGAACGCATCGTGGCAGCCGACAACCCCGATTTCCGCCCGTCGGCGCCGAGCGCCGTGACCAGCGAAACCGACTATCCCCGGAGGAACTGAGATGACCGCGCAACGCACCAAGTTCTATCTCGACAAGCAGAATGCGAAATGGTCGGGCGTGTGTGCCGGCATCGCGGACTACACCGGTGTCGAGACGATGTGGATCCGCATCGGTGCCGTGCTGCTGACCCTGGCGGGCGGCTTCCCCTGGACCCTCATCGCCTATGGGATGATCGCCTGGATGGCGCCCAAGAAGCCGATCGGCCTTTATGACAACGAGGCGGATGCGAAGTTCTGGCAGGGCGTGCGTTCCAATCCGAAGCGCTCGACCGCGGAAATCCGCTCCACCTTCCGCGACATCGACCGGCGCCTGGCTGACATCGAGATGTTCTACACCAGCCGCAACACGCGCCTGGCCGATGAGATCGACAGCCTGCGCTGAGCCAGCAGAGAGGATATGCTCCGATGAACCCTGAGACATTCGCGCTGCTGCAAGGCCTGTTCCCCCTGATCGTGAGCATCGTCGCGGTAGGGGTGGGCGGATGGGTGATCACCACCTGGCTGCGCATCAAGAACGGCTATCCGCTGGACGGCGCCTGGGGTCAGGCAGTCTATCCCCAGAAGAACGACGAGACGATCGAGCGCGTGCGGCTCCTGAGCCAGGAAAATGCGCAGCTTCGGGCCGAACTCGGCTCGATCAAAGATCGCCTCGCCAACGTCGAACGGATCGTCACCGACAGCGGCCACCTGCTGGCACGTGAGATCGACCAGCTGCGCGACCGCGCGAACTGAAAGGCCCGACCATGAGCCCTATCCTCATCCCGATCCTCGCGCTGCTGATCCCGATCATCGCCATCCTGAGCGGAACCCTCGTCAAGCCGTGGCTGGCGCATCGGGAACGCGCGCTGGAGATCGAAGCCAACAAGCTGGCCGAAAAGGCCGCGCAATATGCGGCGCAGACCGATCGGCTGGAGCAGCGCGTGCGCGTGCTGGAGCGGATCGTCACCGACCGCGGGCTCGACCTTTCGGACGAGATCGAGCGGCTGCGCGACCAGCCGCCGCTCAACTGACCCCAACCACGTCCACGCCCCACTGGAGCAGAGACATGACGGACCCGAACCTCTCCCTCGTCCTCGCCTCGACCGGCCTCGCCGCCGTGGCGATGGTGACCACCGCGACCCTCGCCGGCTGGCGCGGATGGCTTGCCCTCAAGCGGCAGGAACTCACGCTCAGCGAACCGCAGGAGAGCCCGGCCCTTGGCAACACCGGCACGCGCATCGAACTGGCGGATCTGAAAGAGCGCATCCGCAAGCTGGAGGCGATCGCCGCCGGGGTCGACCTTTGATCCGCGCGCGGCGGCCTTTTGCCGGCCGCCGCCAGCTGCTACCGGGCGGCACATGCAGCCCCTCGACGACATCCTCGACGAATACAGCTTCCTTGAACCCGACGATCGCTATCGACTGCTGATCGACCTGGGTCGTGCGCTGGAGCCGATGCCCGACGCGCTCAAGACCGACGCGACACTGGTGCGCGGCTGCTCGGCATCGGTGTGGGTCTATCCGACTCGCCGGGAGGACGGCACGCTCCACTTCCTCGCCGACAGCAACGCTGCGATCACCAAGGGGATCATCGCGCTGGTCCTGTCGACGGTGCAGGACCAGAGCCCGGCCGCGATCCTGGCGACCGACGTGCCGGCCGCACTCGCGCCCTTCGATCTCGCCAAGCAGCTGAGTTCAAACCGGACCCAGGGCATCCCGAACATGATCGCCCTTATCCGCCACGAAGCGGAGCGCTACGCGGCCGGCTGATCCGCGGCGGCCGGCCCTCCGGCTTTGCCTTCTGGCTGCTCCGGAAGCTCGATAAGCCCAAGCTCCCCCGCAAGCGCATCCAGATCGGCCCCGGGGCTCACGAGCAACCACTCGCCCGGTTTCGAGGCGTCTATAACGGTGACGGCGCGCTTGGGGCAGACGCCAAGGCAACGTGTCTCCACCACCCCAGCCCGCGCCTTGGGGCCCTTCTTCAGGCCCAGGCGCTTGCGCAGCGCCTTGGCGAGCGGCTGATCTCCGTCCGGGCCAAAGCCGCCATCGAGCTTGCGCGAGCATTTCCCGCACACCAGCACCGCTCGCGACCAGCGCGCGCGGACAGCCGGTTTCATGCGGGTTTCCACTGCCGCCGTTCCTCGGCCATGCGCAGAACCTCATAGGCGGCCTGAATGCCCTGGAAACGGGTGGCCGCCTCCTTGTCGCCGGGACGAACGTCGGGATGGTTGGCCTTGGCCAGCCGGCGCCAGGCGATGCGGACGGCGTCGAAATCAGCATCGACCTCGAGCCCGAGCACCTCGAGCGCGCGCATCTCATCGCGCGAACGCGTGCCATCGCCAGAGCCGCCCCACGCATAGTGGGAGGCATTGGCATAGCCATTCGCGGTGCGCTGCTCGCTCGCCTCTCGCCGCTTGGCCTCTTCCTCGTCTAGGCCTTCGAAGTAGTTCCAGTTGCGGTTGTACTCGGCGGCATGCGTCTCGCAGAAGTACCAGCGGTCGGGGCTGTTGGGCGACTTGGGCGCCGGCCGGTCGCCGGGCGCCTCGCACCCGTGCCGGTCGCACAATCGCACGCGGGTTGCCTGGCGCTCGGCTTCATATCCGCGCCAGCGGGGAAATCCCCAATCATTGGATCGACTTGAACGGACCATTCTATTCCAGATAGCCGCCCTGCCGCTTTGCACAACCCAGCGACCGCGGAAACAAAACGTAATTATTTCTCACTGCACCCGGCAGGACATGGTGCTTTATATGCTGCGCCGCACGCGTCTTCGGATGCGACTTACCCGAATAAGAGAAGGTAACGCGGTGTCCTTGGCTTCGAAATTTGCAACCAGCTGGCGGCAAGATGTCCCAGCGTCGATCGTGGTGGCGCTTGTCGCGCTGCCACTCTGTCTCGGTGTCGCACTCGCGTCCGGGGCACCTCTTTTCTCCGGCCTGATCTCGGGCATCGTCGGCGGCATCGTCGTCGGCATGCTGAGTAAGTCCGCCCTGTCGGTCAGCGGCCCCGCCGCGGGCCTGACGGTGATCGTGTTCGACGCGATCCAGCGCATGCCCAGCTATGAGGCGTTCCTGCTGGCAGTGGTGCTGGCCGGCTGTATCCAGATGCTGTTCTCCGTCACGCGCGGCGGCATCCTCAGCGAGTTCGTCCCCTCCTCGGTCATCACCGGCATGCTGGCCGCAATCGGCCTGATCCTGATCCTCAAGCAGTTCCCGCATGCGATCGGCTATGACGCCGATCCAGAGGGCAGCTTCTCGTTCTGGCAGGGCGATGGCCAGAACACCTTCTCGGCGATCGGCCAGGTGCTTCGCGAACAGATCGTCTGGGGCGCCGCCATCATCGCTGCGGTGTCGCTGGCCTTCCTCTTCTGGTGGGACCACGCCAAGCCCAAGGAAGGCCCGTTGCGCTTCCTCCCCGGTCCCTTGGTCGTCGTGGTTGGCGCAGTCGCCATCAACGCCCTGTTCGGCATGTTCGCACCGTCGCTTCAGGTCCAGGCCTCGCACATGGTCAGCGTGCCCGTGGCGGACGGCATCGGCGAGTTCATCGGCCTGTTCACCTTCCCGGACTTCGGCCAGATCGGCAACAGCGCGGTCTGGGGCAGCGCGGTCACCCTCGCGATCGTCGCCAGCCTGGAGTCGCTGCTGTCGGTGAAGGCAGTCGACGAGATCGATCCGAAGCGCCGCACGACCGACAAGAACCGTGAGCTGTTCGCACAGGGCGGCGGCAACATCGTCGCCGGCCTGATCGGCGGCCTCCCGGTTACCTCGGTGATCGTCCGCAGCTCCGCCAACGTCGATGCGAACGCCAACAGCCAGCTCTCGACCATCCTGCATGGTTGCTGGCTGCTGCTGAGCGTGCTGCTCATCCCGGCGATCCTGAACCTGATCCCGCTGTCGGCGCTTGCCGCGGTGCTGATCGCAACCGGCTACAAGCTCACCAAGCCGTCGCTGTTCACCAAGCGGTTCAAGCAGGGCTGGACGCAGTTCGTACCCTTCGTCGTCACCGTCGGTGCGATCCTGTTCACCGACCTGCTCGAAGGCATCATCATCGGCCTGGTCGTCGGCTTCATCTTCGTGATCGGCCGTAACTTCCGCCCGGCGATCATCTTCGTCCAGGACGGCGACAGCTGCATGGTTCGCGCGCGCCGCAACCTCTACTTCATCCACAAGTATGAGCTGCAGAAGGAACTCGGCCATGTTCCCGACAACTGCGACGTGCTGATCGACCTGTCGGCCACCACCTACGTCGACATCGACAACATCGACATCATCAACGCCTTCATCCGCAACGCGCAGTTCCGCAACATCGGCGTGATCGTGCGCGGGGACGTGGGTGAACACACCGCGTCCATGATCCAGGCGCCACGCAAGGAGGTCGTCTTCGCATGAGAGAGTACAAGCACCTGCTGCTCGCCAACAAGGCGTGGGCAGCCGAGCTCAAGGAAGAGCGCCCGGACTATTTCGAGCGCCAGGTAGCGGGCCAGCATCCCGAGTTCCTGTGGATCGGCTGTTCCGACAGCCGGGTCGCGGCCGGGCAGCTGACCAATACGCCCCCGGGCGGCATGTTCATCCACCGCAACGTCGCCAACCTGGTGAACGACGACGACATCAACCTGATGTCGGTGCTCGAATATGCGGTGACCGTGCTGAAGGTCCGCCACATCATCATCTGCGGCCATTACGGCTGCGGCGGCATTGCGGCGGCCCTTGCAGGGAATGCCACCGGCTATGTCGGCCAGTGGCTGCGCACTGCCGAACAGGTGCTCCACAACCATCAGGACGAGATCGACGCACTGCCGGAGGGCCAGCGCGCCAACCGGCTGGTCGAGCTCAACGTCCGCGACCAGCTCGTCCGTCTCGCGCAGACGTCGGTCATCCAGAATGCCTTTGCGGCAGGGCAGACGCTCTACCTGCACGGCTGGGTCTATGACCTGCGCGACGGCCTCATCAAGCCGATGATGGAGATCGATGCCGAGACCCCGCTCGACGAGGTCCCCCGGCCGCAACCCGTCCTCGTCTGATCAACGACCTTCCGGGTGCGGTCCCTCCCGCATCCGGGGCGCCGGTCTGCCCCCCCACTCGTCCCGGGGGTGAGTGCGGGCCGGCGCAACTTTTTTCCGGACAATGCGGACATCCGCCGCCCGGACAGCACCATCCTGCTGGGTGAGAATGTCAGAGGGTCTGTAAGCCGGGTTCTGTCCCCCCGCACAAGGCGGGTTAGGCGACCATTCCTCTAGGACGACGCTCGCGCGCCGCCTCCAGCAACCAACCCGGACGACAGGCCGGAACGAGGCCTATGTGCCGTCCCTATTCGGTCTTGCTCCCGGTGGGGTTTACCATGCCGTTCCTGTTACCAGGACCGCGGTGCGCTCTTACCGCACCCTTTCACCATGACGTGGCCGAAGCCGTCGCCGTTTGCTCTCTGTGGCACTTTCCCTGGGGTCGCCCCCGCCGGGCGTTACCCGGCACCGTCGTTTCCGTGGAGCCCGGACTTTCCTCGCCCCCGTTCTCGCGAACGAGGCCGCGGCCGCCCGACCCTCTGACCCGGCCCGCCTAGCGCAGCTTTGCCGCCGGGGAAAGCCGCTCAGTCGTCGCCTTGCGGCTTGGGCAGCAGCAACGCCAAGAGCAGGCAGCGGCATTGGGCGTCGATGATCCCATCGACCAATTCCGGTCGGAACCGGCGCTGGAAGGCCGTGACCGCCGCGGTGGGATCGACCACGTCATAGCCGAACCGCTCCAGCGCCAGGAGGAAACCGGCGTCGCTCCAGCCCGGGTCCAGCAGGTTCTTGGTCGGGCGCGGCAAGGCCAGCCGAAGCCGGGCGAGCTTGCCCCAGGGGAAGAGTTCGCCGGGATCCTGCTTGCGCGCCGGGGCGATGTCGGAATGGCCGACCACGTTGCCGCGGGTGATGGCGTGGCGCTGCTTGATGTCGGCGAGCAGCCGGATCACCGCTTCGATCTGCTCATCCGGGAAGGGAACATAGCCCCACTCATGGCCAGGATTGACGATCTCGATGCCGATCGAGGCGGAGTTGACGTCCGTCACCCCGCGCCAGTGCGACGCGCCGGCGTGCCACGCGCGCTGCGCCTCGTCGACCATGCGCACCACAGTCCCGTCCTCGGCGACTAGGTAATGGCACGACACCTTCGCTTCCGGGTCCGCCAGCCGCGCGATCGCGGACGCGGCATCCTGCATGCCGGTATAATGCAGCACCACCATCGTGATCGGCAGCGAACGCTCGTCGAAATTCGGCGACGGCCTGTCAATGAAGTGCATGCGCCCGTTCCCCAGCTATGCCGCAGCGATGCGTCGGCTTGCGGCCAAAGGCAAGCTGCCGACCAACGCCCAAAAGATCGGCCACGCTCGCCCTGGCGTCAGCTCTCGGGAAAGGATGCGCCGAACAGCAGCACGTCCGCATCGGGCGGCGAGACCTGGAGCGTTCCCCCGCTCTGCTCGACCAGCGCATGCGCCAGGAACGCCGCGGCAGCGCGCGGCGCCAGCAGGTCGCCTTCCCCCGAAAGGGCGTTGCGCAGTTCGGGGTCGAGCACGATGCGCGGACCGTCTGCGCGGACGACGATCTCGACCCCCCGTTCGTTCGCCTCCGCACCGATATCGAGCTGCCCGCCCCGCACCAGCGCATCGCCGCCGATGAGCGCGAGGTTGAGCAGCGCCTTGATCGCCGGCTTGGGAAGCGTGGGCTCCGTCACCATCCAGCCGAGCTTGACGCGGTGGTTCTCTGAAAACAGCCCCTCGATCGCGGCCCGAGCTTCCCGCGTGTCGACCACCTCACCGAAGCCGCCGGCAGCGCCAAAGGCCAGGCGGAAGAACTTCAGCTTGTTGGCGGATGCGCGGGCGCTCTCGGCCAGCAGTTCCAGGCAACGGGCCCGCATCGCCGGGTCCTGTTCGTCGGCAAGCAGTTCCAGCCCGTTGTTCAACGCGCCGACAGGGCTGAGAAGATCGTGGCACAGACGGGAGCACAAAAGGCTCGCAAAGTCGGTGGCGCTGATCTGCATGGCGGAAATCCGATCCGAAATGGGTGTTCGGCGCACCTTCTGACGTTGCCGGACGGTCTCCGCAACCTCAGCCGACAAAGCGTAGCGTCACCGGGACGAACCGCCCCGCGACCGGCCCCGCCGCCACCGCGCACCAGCAGCCGAGCGTCTCGGCATTGGCGATGATCCACAGCGCGCCATCCGCATGCGACGCAGCCGCGTCGGCGGCGGATGGGCGGACCGCACCCCGGGGGTGCGAGTGATAGTGACCAAGGACCGCAGGCCCGCCTGACCGCGCGCCGCGGTGGGCAGCAAGCAAGGTGCCGGGATCGATCTCGAACGTCGTGGCCGGGTCTGCAGCGACGTTGGCGGCCGGCAGGATTTCCGTCACCCGCTCCGCATTTCCCAGCAGCAGGCCGCACACCTCGCGGTCCGGTGAAGCCGCCGCAGCCGCATGGATCGCCTGCACGATCGTGGTTGAAATCTCCACCGTCATCCCCATCTAGCTAGGACATGATCCGGGGGGATTCCATCATTGCGACGCAGGTCGCCGACACGTCCGACGGCTGGCGCCTCGACCGCGCCCTCGCACATGCCCTGCCCGAGCTTTCGCGCGAACGACTGAAGGCCCTGATCTCCGCCGGCAAGGTTCTGGCCGGTGACGGCACCGCGCTCCGCGACCCTTCGCGCAAGGTCCGGGCCGGCGACCGCTTCGACATTCACATTCCCGAGCCCGAGCCCGCGAACAATGAAGCGCAGGACATCGCGCTCCATGTCGTGTTCGAGGACGAGCATCTGATCGTGGTCGACAAGCCGGCCGGGCTGGTCGTCCACCCGGCCGCGGGCAACCCCGACGGTACGCTGGTCAACGCGCTGCTCCACCACTGCGCGGGGCAGTTGTCGGGGATCGGCGGCGTGGCCCGCCCCGGCATCGTGCATCGCATCGACAAGGACACCTCCGGGCTTCTGGTGGCGGCAAAGCACGACCAGGCGCACGAGGGCCTCGCCCGCCAATTCAAGGCGCACTCGATCGACCGCCGCTATCAGGCGATCGTGTCGGGCCGGGTGATGTCGGGAAGCGGCACCATCGACGCGCCGCTCGCGCGCTCAACGACGAATCGCAAGAAGATCGCGATCGTCCAGGGCGGCAAGCGGGCGGTCACCCACTGGTCTCTGGTCCGCCCCCTGCGCGAAGCCGCGCTGGTGGAGTGCCGGCTGGAGACCGGACGTACCCATCAGGTCCGCGTCCATATGGCGTCGATCAGGCATCCGTTGGTCGGCGATCCCGTCTATGGCCGGGCCAGACCACAGCATCGGCAGCTATTGGAAACCCTGGGTTTCCGGCGCCAGGCGCTGCACGCAGCACATCTCGGGTTCATCCACCCTGTGCTAAGGCACGCTTTAGCGTTCGATAGCGAAGTTCCGGCAGACATGCAGGAACTGTTGCATCATCTTCACGTATAAGCTGGGCGCACGCACTTCGAGGAAGGCCTGCGCAAATCAAGGGAGAAGCGATCATGGCTAGCGGCAGCAACGTCCCCGCGACGATTCCCGCACTGGGCGGCGAAGCGAGCCTCAACCGCTACCTGTCCGAAATCCGGAAGTTTCCGATCCTGGCGCCGGAGCAGGAGTATATGCTCGCGAAGCGCTTTCAAGAGCATGGCGACACCGAGGCTGCAGCGCAGCTGGTGACCAGCCACCTGCGGCTCGTGGCGAAAATCGCCATGGGCTATCGCGGCTATGGCCTGCCCGTTTCCGAGCTGATCTCGGAAGGAAACATCGGCCTGATGCAGGGCGTGAAGAAGTTCGAGCCGGACCGGGGCTTCCGCCTCGCCACCTACGCAATGTGGTGGATCCGCGCCTCGATCCAGGAATTCATCCTGCGCAGCTGGTCGCTCGTGAAGATGGGCACCACGGCCGCGCAGAAGAAGCTGTTCTTCAACCTGCGCCGCATGAAGTCCAAGCTCGATGCGTTCGAGGACGGCGATCTCAGCCCCGAGCATCTCGCCAAGATCGCGACCGACCTGGGCGTGACCGAGGACGAGGTCACGTCGATGAACCGCCGCATGGCGATGGGCGGCGACACGTCGCTCAACGTCCCCATGCGCGAGGATGGCGAGAGCCAGTGGCAGGATTGGCTCGCCGATGACAGCCCTCTGCAGGACGAGCGTGTCGCCGATGCGCAGGAAGCCGACGTGCGCCACGGCATGCTGGTCGAGGCGATGGAAGACCTCAACGATCGGGAAAAGCACATCCTGACCGAGCGTCGCCTGACCGACGACCCCAAGACGCTGGAGGAACTCTCCCAGGTCTATGGCGTCAGCCGCGAACGCGTCCGCCAGATCGAGGTACGGGCGTTCGAAAAGCTGCAGAAGGCGATGATGCGCCTGGCCGGCGACAAGCGCCTGCTCGCAACTGCCTGACCGGTTCGGGACGCGCCGCTCGCGCGCGTCCCGCTACCTCCCCTGCAGGACGCGGGGACGGTTCCAATCGCCGCCGCTTCGCACTAGCTGTCGGCCATGCCCGCCGCAGTCCGAACCCGATCGCCCCTCCGCCGCATGTTCGGCTGGCTCATCAAGCTGGTGCTGGGATTTGTCGCCCTGTCGGTCGCGATGACGGTAGTCTACCGGTTCGTGCCCGTTCCCTTCACCTGGACGATGCTGGGCGACGTGTTCACCGGCCACGGCGTCACCAAGTCGTGGCGCCCGCTCTCGCGCATCGATCCGGACATGGCGCGCGCCGTGATCGCTGGTGAGGATTCGCGCTTCTGCTCGCACAACGGCTTCGATTTCGACGCCATTGCCGAAGCCGCCCGGCGCAATGCGAAGGGCGGGCGCATCCGCGGCGGCTCCACTATCAGCCAGCAGACCGCGAAGAACGTCTTCCTGTGGCAGGGCGGCGGCTATGTCCGAAAGGGCCTGGAGGCGTGGTTCACGCTGCTGATCGAAAAGATCTGGGGCAAGCGGCGGATCATGGAAGTCTATCTGAACGTGGCCGAGACCGGGATCGGCACCTATGGCGTCGAGGCAGGCGCACGGCGCTATTTCAAGCACGGGGCGGACACCCTCTCGCCCACCGAAGCCGCCCGCATCGCCGCAGTGCTGCCCCTCCCCAAGAAGCGCGCGGTTGTTGCTCCCCAGGGGTTCACGCGGCGGCACGGCAACACCATCGCAGCCCGTCTGGGCGTCGTCCGCCGCCAGGGACTGGACGCCTGCCTGAAATAAGCGGCTCCCGGTGGTTACACCGCCGCGCTTTCCCCATACAGAAACGCGCCGCCCGAGGGTCCCGGACGGCGCGATGAAGATTCCGTATCCGTCGCAATGACGGTCTGGCAGCGGTGGAGCTTACTTGGTCTCGCCGTCCGCGGCGTCCGCGACCGCGCTGCCGGCCTTGTCGGCGGCGTCGCCTACGCTCTTGGCCGCACCGGCGACCGCCTGCGTCTGGATCGTGTCGTTGTTGCTCGCGCGCAGCAGGAAATAGCCACCGATCAGAACCGCCACGAGCAGCACGATCGCGAGCATCGCGGTGCCACCGCCGCCGCGACGCTCTACGACCGTGGTGTGCGGCGCCGCGCCAGTCGTGGTGGTGGTTGTCGTGTCAACGCGATCATCCGACATGGCATTCACTCCCTCTCGTTTCGATGCGGATTAACTCCGCCTCCGAAACGAAAGTTCCCGATGGCGCCGCGGCGAGCCGCCCGATCAGAACGGCAGCTTGAAGCCCGGGGGAAGCGGTAGGCCGCTGGTCAGCTTCGACATTTCGCTCTGGCTGGCGGTATCTGCCTTGGCGCGGGCGTCGTTGAGAGCGGCTGCGATCAGGTCTTCCAGCATCTGCTTCTCGCTCGGCTGGAGCAGCGAATCATCGATATCGACGCCGATGATGCGGCCCTTGGCCGACGCACGGACCTTCACCAGCCCGCCGCCGGACTGACCCTCTACCTCGATCGTGTCGAGGCTGGCCTGCGCCTTTTCGAGTTCGGCCTGCACATTCTGCGCCATGGCCATGATTTCGTTGATGTCCTTCATCGAGCGATGCTCCCGTCCTTGCGTTTCCAGTGATCGAGTTCGGCGCCTGGAAAGGCCGCCATGGCCGCCACCACCAGGGGTGACGTCAATATCTCCGCGCGTTCCGCCTCGGCCTGTGCCGCCAGCGCTTCACGCAGCGTCGGGTTCCCCGCGCCCTCCCCGATCAGGATGCGCCAGGATTCGCCCGTGATCTCGCGCAGCGCAAGACCCAGGTCGCGGGTGAAATCGGTCGGCAACGGCCGCGCGCCCGACATTTCCAGCTCCGGCGGCTCCAGTCGGATCGGGCGAACATGGTTGCGCACCTGAACCTGGAGCGTGTGGCGGCCGTGCTTTTCGAGCAGTTCGGCGATCGCCTCGACGGTATCCGGCAGCGCCGGTGGTTCCGGCTCGGGCTCAGCCACTGCAACCGGAGCAGGCGCCGGCTCGGCGGCAGCGCCCTGCGAAGGCAGCGCCGGCGCAGACGCGGGGCCGCGCCCTTCCGCCAGCGCGCGCGCCAGCTCACCCGGATCCGGCAGGGTGGAGGCATAGATCACGCGCAGCAGCGCCATCTCGCAGGCCTCGATCGGCAGGGCCGCGCGGGCGACCTCGTCATGCCCCTTGAGCAACAGCTGCCACAGGCGATGCAGCATCGCGAAGGAGAGCGACCCGGCCCAGTGCGCGAGCATCTCGCGCTCCTCGGCCGACTGTCCTGCCGGCGGCGTTGCGCCGACCTTCGCGAGCGTGACGCCATGTACCGTTTCCAGCAGGGTGCGCAGCACCGCCTGCGGGTCCACGCCCAGGTCGTACTGGCCGCGCAGCGCGGCGAGCACCGGGACGGCGTCCCCCGCCAGCAGCAGCCGGAACAGCTCGCGAATGGCACCGCGATCCGACAGGCCGAGCATGGCGCGCACCGCATCGGCGCGTACCCCCTCACCCTCCATGCCGGCATGGGCGATCGCCTGGTCCAGAATCGAGAGGCCGTCGCGCGCGGACCCTTCCGCTGCACGCGCGATCAGGGCCAGCGCCTCCGGCTCCGCCTCGAACCCCTCGGCCGCCACCACATGGGCGAAATGGTCCGCTAGCAACTCGGCGGGAATGCGGCGCAGGTCGAATCGCTGACACCGGGACAGCACCGTGACCGGCACCTTGTTCACCTCCGTGGTGGCGAACAAGAACTTCACATGCCCGGGCGGCTCCTCCAGCGTCTTGAGCAGGCCGTTGAAGGCCGCCTTCGACAGCATGTGGACTTCGTCGATGATGTAGATCTTGTAGCGCGCCGACACCGCGGCATAGCGCGACGCCTCGATGATCTCACGGATGTCGTCGATGCCGGTATGGCTCGCCGCATCCATCTCGATCACGTCGATGTGCCGCCCCTCGGCGATCGCGCGGCACGGCTCGCACACCCCGCACGGATCGATCGTCGGGCCGCCCTGTCCGTCCGGACCGATGCAGTTCAGCGCCTTTGCGATCAGCCGCGCCGTCGATGTCTTGCCGACCCCGCGGACACCGGTGAGCAGGAAAGCATGCGCCAGTCGGTCTCGCTTGATCGCATTGCCCAGCGTCGTGACCATCGCATCCTGGCCGATCAGCTGGGAAAAGGTCTGCGGCCGGTATTTCCGCGCAAGCACGCGATAGGCGTCCGCTTTGGCGGTGGGCTGCGGCGTCTCGCCCAGGTCTAGGAAGGATTCGGACATGTCCGGCAATCCTTAGCGACTGCGGCAGCGGCTGTCGAAGCGGTGGCGTGCGAAAACCCGGCGGTGGCCCTGGCAGGGCAAGCTTCGCGCTGGGTTGAGGTGGGAGCCGGAACGACCCGGTACGGAATCGTTGCGGCTGCTTCCTTCCGGATCTGACCGGGTTGGCGACGGCACCGTCCGCCCGACTCCCGCGCGCCATATGGACAAGGGGCGGCAGCATGGCAAGCCGCTACGTCGTCGCCCCGCGTTCAGCCCTCGCCCTGCGGTTCGGCCTGGGATCCGGAGAGCGGCGGGACGGCCGGCATCTCTCGCGCAATTTCGGCGACCTCGGCGATGTGGCGCTGCAGCCGCTCAACCATATGCTCCGCGGCGCGGTGATATTCGTCCCAGAATTCCGCCGGATCCTTTGCCATCCAAAGCCGCTGATACGCGCGGAAGCTCTCGGTCAGGTCGATGCAATCGCTCTTCAGCGTTCGCGCCCATTCGGCAGTGGCGGCGTTCCCGCTCGCGATGATCGGATCGAACACCTCCCGATGAACGAACTGCTGGTACGAGACCAGCAGCCGCCCCATCGCGCTGCGGCGTGTCGCCAGAAAGGCTTCGGAAGGCCGCAGCGTCGGGTCTTGCAGGAGCGGCGCACTCTCCTTCAGCAGGGCGAGCATCCAGCGGTGGTGATCCTGCAACTGCTGCAGCATGCTCGCTCCCCTTGTGCACGGCGGCGAGGAAGTCTCGAAGAACCGACGCATTTGTCTCACCGTGCGCGTCGGGACGCAAGCGGCCTGGCGTGCTGGGGCGCCGCGCCGCATCCTCGCCGCCTACGGCCGTCATCAAGGGGGGCTTGCCGGACAGAGGAAACCCCGCGAAGGCTGCCCGCCGAAACAGGGGGATACCGATGGCGATTCTTTCCGACCGCTGGATTCGTGAGCAGGCGCTTGCGCATCAGATGATCGAGCCGTTCGTCGAGGCACAGCGCCGCGACAACTGCATCAGCTACGGCCTCTCCTCTTATGGCTATGACGCCCGCGTGGCCGACGAGTTCAAGATCTTCACCAACGTCGATTCGGCGACGGTCGACCCGAAGAACTTCGATTCGACCAGCTTCGTGGATCGCAAGACCGACGTCTGCATCATCCCGCCCAACAGCTTCGCGCTTGCGCGGACGGTCGAATATTTCCGCGTGCCGCGCGACGTGCTGGTGATCTGCCTGGGCAAGTCCACCTATGCGCGCTGCGGCATCATCGTGAACGTCACCCCGCTGGAGCCGGAATGGGAGGGGCATGTCACGCTGGAGTTCTCGAACACCACCCCCCTGCCCGCCAAGATCTACGCGAACGAAGGCGCCTGCCAGTTCCTGTTCCTCAAGGGCGACCAGCCCTGCGAGACCAGCTACGCAGACCGGGCAGGCAAATATATGGGGCAGCGCGGGGTAACGCTGCCGAAGCTGTGAGGGCGTTCGCTGACGGAGCCCGATTGGCGAAGCGCGCACCCGGAGCGCGATGAGCGGTGCGCGCCTACCCCTGGCTCTCGGCCAAGTCACCCGCCCGCCATCGGTAGCGAGCGCCGCCGTTATACCCACCTCCCGCTAACAGTCCGGGGGACCTGGAACAGCGGGCGGCGCCGCCCGCCAGGGCCAAGCCGAATAGATGCTGCGGACAAGCGAGGGGTTGGTCTGCGGCGATACTGCGCGTGGAGTCTCCGCGCCTCAGCTGATGGCGGACAGCGGTTCGGTCGGCGCCCACGCCGTTAGGCTTGATGCCGGGGCCTACACGCCGCTCGAGGATGCGCGCCCACGCGCTACGCGTCCAAGCGGGTGCACTCCGCAACGCTTCCTTTACGGGAGCAGATCGAATCGGCGGCAGCGCGGCGAACTGGGGCGTACCGCTGCCCCAGCGCAGATCACCTTCGTAGTTGCGCGCTGCGGGCCCTAGTCGGCGACTTCGCCTGACAGCCATCATAACCGCCCGCGCTCGCCGCAACCTTGCCGCGACATCCTCCGAACAGCAAAACGCCCGCACGGTGAACCGTGCGGGCGCTTCTGCTTCGCTTGCTGGTCCGGCGGGCCGGATCAGAAGTCGTTGCGATACTGCTCGTTGCCGACGAACCCAAGCTTGGTCACGTTGGACCGCTTGATGATCGAAAGAACGCCGTCGACCACGTCGTAGCGGGAGTTCGCGTCGGGCTGGAAATGGAGTTCCGGCTCCGGCGACATCGCCGCGGTCTGATCGAGGTACTGGCGCAGCGTCACGTCGTCGACGGTGGCGCCGTTCCAGGTGACCACGCCATCGGCCGTGATCGCGATCTTGTTCTTCTCCGAATCAACCACGTTGCGGTTGTTCGGGTCCGGCTGGGGCAGATCCACCTTCACCGCATGCGTCTGGATCGGGATGGTGATGATGAACATGATCAGGAGAACGAGCAGGACGTCGATCAACGGCGTCGTGTTCATTTCCATCATCGGCTCGCCGTCATCGCGGCCGCCACTCATTGCCATGTGAGACTACTCCTCGAAAACGCCGGCATCAGGAACGGGGCGTGCCGCCCGGCTCCGGCTCCGAGATGAAGCCGACTTTGGCAAAGCCTGCCGACTGCATCGTATAGATGGTGCCGCCGATGCAGCGGTACGGGGTGTTCACGTCGCCGCGGATGTGGACCTCGGGAAGCTCGACACCAGGCGCGTTCGGACCACCCTGACGGGCAACCTCGTCCTCCAGCTTCTTCACTGCGCGCTCGCGCAGTTCGCCGCTGCTGACCTGGGTCAGGTTCCAATAGACCTGGCACTCGTTGCCGTCGGAGCGGATCGAAAGCGACACGTTCTCCGGCTTGGTCGTCGTCGGCTCGAACTCCACCTTCGGAAGCTGCAGTTCCACCGACTGGACCACCACCGGCACCGCGATCAGGAAGATGATCAGAAGCACCAGCATCACGTCCACGAGCGGCGTGGTATTGATGTCCGAAAGCGGCCTTTCTTCGGAGCCGCCGCCAACACTCATCGCCATAAGGCTATCCTACTCTCGTTTTCGTCACGTCGGCCGCCGGGCCCGGGGGCCCGGCGGGTAGGTGCCGGCTTACGGACGGGTCGGCACGCCACCGGTCTGACCGGCAGTGGTGGTGCCGGTGACCGGCTTGGCAGCCGACACGGCCGGCTTGGCTGCCGGGGCGGTCTTCGAAGCGAATGCCGGACGAACCGCACCGTTCGAAGCCAGGAAGCCGAGCACGTCGTTCGAGAAGGCCGACAGGTCCTCTGCGATCGACTTGTTGCGGCGCTGCAGCCAGTTGTAGGCGAGCACGGCCGGAACCGCGACGACAAGACCGATGGCGGTCATGATCAGAGCTTCACCGACCGGGCCGGCGACGTCGCCGATGGCGGCCTGACCAGCAGCACCGATCTTCACGAGCGCGCGGTAGATGCCGACCACGGTGCCGAACAGACCGACGAACGGCGAGGTTGCGCCGACGGTCGCGAGGAACGCCAGACCACCGCCGAGCTTCGAGTTGATCGCTGCTTCCGAGCGGGCGAGCGAGCCGTGCAGCCAGTCATGAGCCTCGACCGGATCGGTCAGGCGTGAGTGCTGCTCCTGGGCAGCCAGGCCGTCGTCGACGATCTGGCGATAGGCCGAGTTCTTCTCGAGCTTGGCAGCGCCTTCACGCAGCGAGTTCGACTGCCAGAAGCTCTGACGGACGCGCTTCGCCTGGTTCATGATCTTCTGCTGCTCGAACAGCTTGGTGAACAGGATGTAGAACGAACCGACCGACATGATGACCAGGATGGCGAGAACCGTCCAAGCAATCGCGCCGCCCTGCTCAAGGGCTTCCCAGAAGCCGAAGTTCGGAGCGCCGGCAGGAGCCCCGGCTGCAAAGATGTTGGTGAGCATTGTCAGATGTATCCCTTACAGAAGCATGCGCGAATGGTTCTAAGGTGCCCGGCCTCGCGGTGCCGGGCCATGATCGCAGTTATTGGTCCTCGAGCTTCCAGGTCACGCTGAGCGGATAGCTCGACACGACCGGATTGCCCGCCTCGTCCTTTGCCGGGGTGAAGCGCACGCGGCTCTTCGAAATCCGGCACGTGGTCTGATCGAGCGCCGAGTTGCCGCTCGAAGAGGTCACCACGCAGTCGGTCACCCGACCGTCGGTTCCCACCGTCAGCTTCGCCGACACGCGACCCTCGGCGCCTTCGCGCACCGCCGATGGCGGATAGGCGTCGCGACCGAAGAACTGACCCGGGTTCCCCTTAAGACCGGCCTTCTGGCTGATCCGCGGCGGTGCCGGGGGCGCAGGAGGGGCCGGCGGCGCGGGCGGAGCCGCAACCGGAACCGGATTGTACACCGGCGGTGGGGTTGTCACCGACTGGATCACGACCGGCGGCGGCGTCTGCACGCGCACGATCGGCGGCGGAGTCACCACGGGCGGCGGGGACTGCGGCGGCTGATCCGGCGGCGGCGGCGGCGGCGGAACTTCCTCAGGCGGGGGGGGCGGTTCGACAATGTCGAACGTATCCAGGTCCTCAACCTGCTTCTTCACGTACTTGTACGCGAGACCAGATATAAACGCGTACCCAATGAGCACGTGCAGCAACGCCACGATGGCGATTGCGACGATGCGCCCAGGACCCGCTTTTTGATCAGCATAGGCCATTCAGCAACCAAACTCCATTTAGCCTCACACCGAACGATGCGGAGCGTATTCCTCGCATCCGCACCATCGCCGTAGCGCTGCTGGGGAACACCCCCGATTCTCTATCGTGGCACTTTCCGCTACGCAAACGCTTTGTCAGACGCAACAAAAGTGCAGTCGCCGGTACGAACGTCCGCAACTTGAATCGGCCTATGTCGATGCTGCAAGATCGCGTAGAGGCTGGCAACCATGTTTCGACACTCTCTCGCATCCGCAACGGCGGCGCTGGTCGTCGCTGCCCCCCTTTCGACAGCCGTTGCGGCGCAGCAGACCGCCGTTCCGCAGCCCGCTCCCGGCTATGCCGAGGTGGCCGATCTGGTGCTCGCGGCACCGCTGATCATCGACGTCACCATCACGAGCGCGACCAGAATCAAGGGCGCGGAAGCGGCAGGTGTCGCTGCCAACGCCGCGCGCTTCTACGTCGAGGCGGATGTCGGCGCGCTGATCCGCGGCTCCGGCGCGATGCCTGCGCGAATCGGCTATCTCGTTGACGTTCCCCTCGATTTCCGCGGACGGGCGCCCAATCTGAAGAAGTCGCGGGTGCTGATCTTTGCCCGTCCGGTGCCCGGCCGTCCCGACCAGGTGCAGCTCGTCCAGCTGGATGCGCAGCGCAGCTGGACCCCCGCACTCGACCAGCGCGTGCGGCAAATCGTGCGCGAGGTGCTCGCCCCCGACGCGCCGCCTGCGATCACCGGCATCGGCAATGCGTTCCACGTCGTGGGCACGTTGCCGGGCGAAGGCGAGACTCAGATTTTCCTGAAGACCGAGACCGGCGCCCCGGTCTCGCTGCTCGTTTTGCGCCGCCCGAATCAGCCGCCGCGATGGGCGGTTTCGTTCGGCGACATCGTCAATGAAGGCGCCGGCCCGCCGGAACCGGACACGCTCGGCTGGTACCGACTCGCCTGCGGCCTGCCCCGCCGGCTGCCAGCGACGGCGCTGGAGACGCAGGACGAACAGGGCGCGCGAATCGCTGCCGAGGATTATCAGTTCGTACTTCGCTCGCTCGGCCCCTGCCACGGGCCGTCGCCAGCGGCCTTCTGATTGCGACGTCTCGGCCGCGCTCAGTCGCGGCCGAGATGGACGAAATCGCGTTCGAACCGGCGCAGGTTGGCACCCCCGTCGACAAACAGGAGCTGCCCCGTCGTCGCGCGTGCCCGGGCCAGGAACAGCACCGCATCGGCGATGTCTTCGGGCGCGGGCAGACGGCCAAGCGGCATCAATTCGGCAATGCGAGCGACCTGCTCGGCGCTATAGTCGCTGGTCGGTATCGTGAGCCCGGGGGCAACGCCGTTGACCCGCACGTTCGGGGCGAGCGCAAACGCCAGGGTGCGCGTGATCTCCGCAAGCGCCTGCTTCGAAACCGTATAGGCGAGCTGATCCGCCGGCGGCTGGACGATCCGCTGGTCGAGAATGTTCACCACACAGGCTCCATCCTCTCCGGCTTGCGCCGCAACGGCGGCAGCAAGGGCAAAGGGTGCCGCGGCATTGACGGCGAAGTGGCGCACCAGCGACGGGGCTCCCGGAATCGCAGCGTCGTCGGCCCGAAAGCAGGAGGCGTTGTTGACCAGCAGGGCCACCGGCACACCGAAATGTGCGGCAACCGCCGGCACCAGCGCCTCGACCGCCCCGGGATTCGAGAGGTCGGCATCGAAGCGATGGTGGGGCGCTCCCGTAGCATCGAGCCGCGCGAGCAATTCAGCATCCACCGACCCTTCCCCGCTGGCATGCAGCGCGACGGCATAGCCGCTCTCCCCCAGGCGCGCCGCGATATGGGCGCCCAGCCGCCGGCAACTCCCGGTGACCAGCGCCAGCGGACGGGGATCGGCCGGCAGCGTCACGGGCGGTGGCGCACCATGCGGATCCCGATCGACTCCCCGGCCTCCGCGATGGCGAGCTTGACGATGGAGACCTCGACTCGCTGCACACGGGGATCGGAGATGAACAGCGTGCGGGCGATATGGTCCGCAACGCCCTCGATCAGCGTGAAATGCACCCCCTGCGGCAGTGCCTCGCTGGCAGCATGCTTGAGGTCGAGATAGCTTTTGGAAGCGGACAGCGGCGTGTCCGGTGCGAAATGCTCCGGGCAGTCGAGGTCCACCGTCATGGAGATGCGCAGCGGCTGCGGCAGGTGCGTCTCCTCGGAATAAACGCCGGTGAGCACCTGCACTTCGAAATCATGCACCTGCAGTTGAAGAAGATCGCGCACCATTGGCTTCCTGTTGTGGTTCAAGGACCGTCCCTAGCAGATGGCGGTGCGCGCGAAACCGGCGGACTGCCGCCGCCGGGCGATTCAGCTTTGCGTCTGCCTCCACCGGGTCTAACAGCCCCGCGCCCCGGCGGCCTGGCCGGGGAGGAGTTGTCTGCTTCCGTGACCCACATCGTGCCGCTTGCCCAGATCGCCCCCGCACAGGTGGAGGCGCTGCTCGACCGCGCCTTCGGACCCGATCGCCATGGCCGGACCGCCTACCGCGTCCGCGCCGGGACCCAGGCCATCCCGGACCTCAGCTTCGCCGCTCTGGACGATGCCGGGGGACTTGTTGGCACGATCCAGTGTTGGCCGGTCGCACTCGCATGCGATGACGGCAGCCGCGTGCCCATGGTGATGGTCGGTCCGGTCGCGGTCGAGCCCGCGGCCCAGCAGGGCGGCGTCGGTCGCCTGCTGATGCGCCACATGCTCGATGCAGCGGACGCAGCGCGCGATCCGCTGCCCCTCATGCTGATCGGCGACCCGGGATATTATGGCCGCTTCTTCGGCTTCGATGCGACGCATACGAGTGGCTGGCGCCTGCCCGGCCCGTTCGAGCCGCACCGGCTGCTCGCGCGCGGCGCTGGCATTCCAGACTGCACCGGCGAGCTTCAGGCGCGGGTCAGCGCAACATTATGACATCAGAGCGGGGGTTGCGCCGGCGCGCTCGGATCGCCATCGACAGATGAACCATGCCCATGCGCCCGCTCCCCGACCTTGCTTCGCTCTCCCTGGCAGAGATCGCGCAACTGATGGAAGAGGACCGGTTGCCGCCGGTCGAACGCTGGAACCCTTCCCACTGCGGTGACAGCGGCATGACCATCCTGCGGGACGGTCGCTGGCTTCACGAAGGCTCGCCGATCACGCGCGAATCGATGGTGCGGCTGTTTTCCACGATCCTGCGACGCGAGCCGGACGGCAGCTACGTGCTCGTCACGCCCGTCGAAAAACTGTCGATCACCGTCGAGGACGCCCCTTTCGTCGCGACCGAGTTGCGCGCAGAGGGCGACGGCCCCGACAGCCGGCTGATCTTCCGCCTGAACACGGGCGATCTGGTCTTGGCCGACGCGGCCCACCCGCTGCGGTTCGCCAAGGGGGACGATGGCCCCCTCCCCTACCTGCAGGTCCGCGGCGACATGGAAGCGCGCGTGGCGCGCCCGGTCTATTACGAACTGGTTGAACGTGCGCTCGCACGCGAAGGGCAGGACGACGTTCCGGGCGTGTGGAGCGCGGGCAGCTTCTTTCCGCTCGACGCAGCATGAACCTGGCGGATCGGCTGCGCGCGGAACTCGCGCGCCCGGCCGAGATGCCGCTGCTGACGGGCGACTTCGACGAGGACGAAGTCGCGGCCGTCCGCTGGCGCGAAGCTGCGGTGCTGGTGGCGGTGACCGACCGGCCGGAACCGGGCATCCTCCTGACGCAGCGCACCGAGACCCTGCGCAACCATGCGGGACAGATCGCCTTCCCCGGCGGCCGTATCGACCCCGGCGACCCCGATCCGATTGCCGCAGCACTGCGCGAGGCGGAAGAGGAAGTGGCACTGCCGCGAAGCGCGGTGAACGTGGTGGGAAGCCTGGAGGATTATCGGACAGCCACCGGCTTCACGGTAACACCCGTGGTGGGGGTGATTTCTCCCGACCTGCCGCTGGTCCCGAACCCGCACGAAGTCGCGACGGTGTTCGAGGTTCCGCTGGCGTTCCTGCTCGATGCGTCCAATCACGCGATGGGCCACGCTGATTGGCGGGGTCGTGAACGACATTATTATGAAATCTGGTTCGAAGGCTGGAGGATATGGGGCGCGACCGCGGCGATGCTGGTGAATCTCTCGCGCAGGCTTGCGTGGACACGCTGACCCTGCCGACTGCCGAGTGGCAGGGGCGCGCGGGCCTGGCCGATCTCGCCCGGGCGCTGGGCGGCGATCGGGGCGAGGCCCGGTTCGTGGGCGGTGCGGTCCGGGACACGTTGCTCGGAATTCCGGTCGCTGACCTGGACGTCGCCACGGCGCATGATCCCCAGGCTGTGCTCGCGCGGCTGAAGGCGGCCGGCATTCGTTCCGTTCCCACGGGCCTGAAGCACGGAACCATCACCGCGCTGCTGCAGAGCGGACCGGTGGAGGTCACGACCCTTCGCCGCGACGTCGCCACCGATGGCCGCCATGCGACGGTCGCCTTCACAGACGACTGGCGCGAGGATGCCGCGCGCCGCGACTTCACCATGAACGCGCTCTACGCGGACATGACGAGCGGCCGGGTAACCGACTATTTCGGCGGCGTTGCCGACCTGCGGGCCGGTCGCGTACGCTTCATCGGCGATCCGCTGCGCCGCATTGCCGAGGATCACCTGCGGATCCTGCGCTTCTTCCGCTTCCTCGCGCGCTTCGGCGACACGCCGGATCCCGAGGGGCTCGCGGCTTGCGTCGCGCGCGCGAACGACCTGATGGCACTCTCGCGCGAACGTGTTTCCGACGAGTTGCTCAAGCTGCTCGTCGCGCGCTCCGCAGTCGAAGTGGTGGAGTTGATGGCGTCCAACGGCATTTTCGTGCCGGTCCTCCCGGAGATCGACGCCACAGGGGTCGCCCGCCTCGCCCGCCTGGCCGCACGCGAGCAGGTCAGCGGGGTCACGCCCGACCCGATTCGCCGCCTGGCAGCGCTTCTGCCCGCAAGCGCACTCGACACCGTCGGCGCCCGGCTCAAGCTGTCGAACGCCCAGCGCAAGCGGCTGGCGCTGGCGGCCGGCACGGACGGCACCGGCTCTCCCCGCGCCCTCGCCTATCGCATCGGCACCGAGGGCGCGATCGACCGCTTGCTCCTCTCCGAGGACCCCGAGGTCGCAGGCGCGGTCGCGGACCTTAGCGACTGGGTGCGGCCCCAATTTCCGCTCACCGGCGGCATGCTGGTCGCGCGCGGGATCAGCAAGGGGCCGGATGTCGCCCGAACGCTGCGCCAGCTGGAAGATCAATGGATCGCGGAGGGCTTCCCCGACGCCGCGCGTGTCCAGTCGATGACCGAAGCGGCGCTGGATCAGCGATTGCGGTCGACGAGCACCTGATAGGCGCCGGTCGCATCCAGCGGCCGCGCATAGAGATAGCCTTGGCCATAGTCACACCCCAGCGCGCCGAGCGTCTGTTCCAGCGCCTGAGTTTCGATCCCCTCTGCCGTCGTGCGCATGCCCAGCGTCTGCGCGAGGCTCAGCACGGCGCGGACGATCGCCACCTTGTCCCGATTGGCGAGCATGCCCGACACGAAACTGCGGTCGATCTTGAGCAGGTCGATGGGCAGGCTCTGGAGATAGCTCAGGTTTGAATAGCCCGTGCCGAAATCGTCCATCGCGAGGGTGGTGCCCAGGGCCTTGAGCGCCCGCAAGGTGTCGGCAGTGCGGTCGCGGTCACTGACGACCGCACTCTCGGTCAGCTCGATGATGAGCCTTCCCGGCGCGAGCCCGTGCCGGGCAAGTGCCTCGCGCACCACGGGAACGACGTCATCGCGTTGCAGCTGCACCGCTGACAGGTTCACCGCGACCGAGACTGCGCAGTTTCCACCCCGCGCCTTGTCCCATGAAGCCAGGGTGCGCACTGCCTCGTCCAGTGCCCAGCGGCCCAGCGGCACGATCAGCCCGGCTTCCTCGGCGACCGGAATGAAGCGTGCGGGGGGAATCTCCTCCCCGCTTTCCGTGCGCCAGCGCGCCAGCGCCTCAAAGGAAACCACCCGGCCGGTCGCCAGATCGCAGATCGGCTGGAAGTTCAGACGCAGCGCCCCCGCCTCGATTGCACGGCGAAGCTCGGTTTCGATCGAAAATTCGGCCCGCATCATGTCCAGCGCTTCGGCCTGGTAGACTTCGGGTAAGCCTGTCCGCTTCGCCCGCTTGGCCGCGAACTGCGCGTGGCGGATCAGGTCCGCATGGTCACCGACCGACGCTGCACCCTGCGCGATCCCCAGCGAAGAGCCGATGCGAACCTCGAAGTCCGACAGCGAAAACGGATTGGAGAGCGCGCCGCGGATCCGTTCGGCAACCTCGATCACACCTTGGCGGTCGCTTACGCCCGACAACAAAATCGCGAATTCGTCCCCGCCGGTGCGCGCCAGCACATCCGGCTGGCGGAGCGCGCCCTTCAGCCGGCGCGCGACCGAAACCAGCAACTCGTCGCCGACGACCCCGCCCAGGCACGCATCGATGCGGCTGAAACGGTCGAGGTTCAGCGCCAGCACGGCGTAATGCGCGCGATCCCCCTTCCCCAGCACCTCCTTCAGGCGGTCTTCGAAGCCGACCCGGTTTGGCAGCCCGGTGAGCGCGTCGACCGCGAGTTCGCGGCGAAGGCTGTGTTCGGCGCAACCTGCCGGAGTGCGGTCGATCAAGGAGACGAGGCAGCGGCTGCGGCTGCAGGCCCCGGCGCGGCGCGACAGCATCACGCGGTACGGGCGGGCGTTCCGCTGCCCCGGCGCCCACTCGAACGAGTCGCTCAGCGCTTCCCCTTCCAGGAACCTCTGGATCCGCGCCCGCAAGTCGCCGCAATCGAGCGCGCCCCGCGGCCTTGAATCGGCGTTGAGCCGTCGAAAGCGGGAGTTGGCGCGCGACAGCGTGACCTCGCCGGCACGCAGCACCGCGACCGCTGCCGGCATCGGCAGGACGTCCAAAAGCGGCTCGGTTGCCACGGCTTGGGCCACGCTCCCTGCGTGAAGGTCCCGATCATCGGCAACCTCCTCCGGAGGAGAACGCAAGGGGGAAAGGAGCACCATTGACCCGAGTTTAGGTCCGTCGTGTTAACGGTGCGTTTCGTCGATTTGATCAGTCGAAGCGGTTATCTCTGGGGAAACCGGTCGGCGGCATCCGCCCGGCAGCACCGCGTGCGGCGCGCCACGGGCTCAGATCCGACTCGGTGCGAACCCGGCCGGTCTCGCCGCCCATGGCCCAGCTCAGCCCGTCGGTGAACCGGAGCGTGCGGACATCCGAGAGCCCGCCGTCGCGGAAGCGCTGGAGCTGCACCCCCTGGCCGCGCGCCATCTCGGCAACCTCGGCCAGCGGGAACACCACCAGTTTGCGGTTGTCGCCGATCGCGGCGACATAATCGTCCTCGGACCCGATCGGGCGGATCACCCGCAGCCGGGCTCCCGGTCGCGGCGTCATCACCTGCTTGCCCTTGCGCGTCTCCGCGATCACGTCGGCAATGCGTACGACAAAGCCGCGCCCGTCGCTCGCGGCCAGGAGGAGCCGATCCGACTGGGCCGCACGCAGGAAGCCCGCGATCTCCGCGTCGCCGTCGACGTCCACCATCGCCCGCACCGGCTCGCCAAAGCCACGTCCGCCCGGCAGCTTGTCGGCGCCCAGCGTGTAGAACCGGCCCGCGTCGGTCGCGAGCAGCAGCTTGTCGGTCGTATGCGCGTGAAAGGCGTAGAGCGGGCCGTCGCCCTCCTTGAACTTCAGCGTATCGGCGGCGGCAAGATCGTTGTGCCCCTTCAGGGCGCGGATCCAGCCGCGGCGGGACAGCACCACCGTGATCGGCTCGCGCTCGATCATCGCCTCCAGCGGGATTTCGCGCGCAGGGGCCGCTTCCTCGACGCTGGTACGGCGCTTGCCGAGCGCGGTCTCAGGACCATAGCGGTCGCGCAGCTTGGCCATCTCCCGCTTCAACCGGGTACGCTGGCGCGCCTCGGAGCCGAGCAGCAGCATGAGCTCGGCCTTTTCCTTCTCCAGCTCGCCGCGCTCGCGCCGCAGTTCCATCTCCTCCAGCCGCCGCAGCGAACGCAGGCGCATGTTGAGGATGGCCTCGGCCTGACGGTCGGTGAGCTCGAACTCCGCCATCATCACCGCCTTGGGCTCATCCTCCGTGCGGATGATCTCGATCACCCGGTCGAGGTTGAGGAAGGCAGTGATATAGCCGTCGAGCAGTTCCAGCCGGTCGACGATCTTGGCGACGCGATGTTCTGAACGGCGGCGCAACACCACGAACTGGTGGTCGACCCAGGCCTTCAGCACCTCGCGCAGGCTCATCACGCGCGGCGTGCGCGTCGCATCCAGCACGTTGAGGTTGAGCGGAACGCGCGTTTCCAGGTCGGTCAGCCGGAACAGCCCGTCCATCAGCGTCGCGGGGTCGACGGTGCGGCTGCGCGGCTCCAGCACGACTCGGATCTCTGCATCCGACTCGTCGCGGATGTCGCTCAGGATCGGCAGCTTCTTGTCGTTGATGAGGGTCGCGACCTGCTCGATCAGCTTCCCCTTGGCCACGCCGTACGGGATTTCCGTGATGATGATGCGGAAGCCGCCGCCCTTCTCACGCTCCAGCTCCCAGCGAGCGCGTACGCGAAAGCCGCCGCGGCCGGTGGCATAGGCTTCGGCGATCGAGGCCGGCGGGTCGACGACGATGCCGCCCGTGGGAAAGTCCGGCCCCTTCACATGCGCCAAAACCGCCGCGTCGTCCGCCTCGGGCCGGTCGATCAGCATTGCGGCGGCGTCGAACAGCTCGGCGGCGTTGTGCGGCGGGATCGAGGTCGCCATGCCGACGGCGATGCCGGCGGCGCCATTGGCGAGCAGGTTGGGGAACAGGCCCGGGAACAGTTCCGGCTCCTGCTCCTCGCCATTATAGGTCGGGCGGAAGTCGACCGCGTCCTCGTCCAGGCCCGCCATCAGGTCGATCGCGACCTGTGTCAGCCGCGCCTCGGTATAGCGATAGGCGGCCGCGTTATCGCCGTCGATGTTGCCAAAGTTACCTTGGCCGTCGACCAGCGGATACCGCAGCGCGAAGTCCTGGGCGAGCCGGACCATCGCGTCATAGACCGACTGGTCGCCGTGCGGGTGGTACTTACCGATCACGTCGCCGACGACGCGCGCGCACTTCTTGTAGCCCGCCGCCGGATCCAGCCGCAGCAGCCGCATTGCCCATAGCAAGCGACGGTGCACTGGCTTCAGCCCGTCGCGCAGGTCCGGCAGCGAGCGCGCCGTGATCGTGGAGAGCGCATAGACGAGATAGCGCTCGGAGAGGGCGCTATCGAACGGTGCATCGACGATCGCGTCGAACGGGTCGGAAAAGTCTGTGGCCATAGGTTGCGTGTTCGATAGCAGTGCTGGGCGGCGCAGGACAGCCTTGGATCAAGCCTCGATAAAGGCACCGAACGGATCGTCTGCCCGCGCCCCATCCACTTCCCGAAGAAGCCACTGACGGAAGGCGCGAATCTTCGGCACCGAGCGGCGATATTCGGGATAGACGAGCCGCACGACGGTGCGGTCCATCCCGACGAACGGGTGCACCTGGACCAGTTGGCCGGCGTCGAGCTGCGTGCGCCACAGCGTCGGGTTGAGCATCGCCACCCCCTGTCCCGCCACCGCGGCGTTCCCCTCCAGGATTTGCGAGTCGAGGCGAACGCCCCGCATCGCTTCGCCGGCGGGCGTGCCGCCGGCCTGTTTGAGCCACCATCGCCACCAGACGTCATCTGGCGAGAGCAGGGGCAGCCGCAGGACGTCCCCGGGCTCCTTCACCGCTGGATAGCGTGCAATCAGCGCGGGGCTGGCGAGCGGCGCGACAGGAACTCGCATCAGAAAGTGCGCCGCCAGCCCGGGATCGACCACCGCTCCCCCGCGAATGCCCACATCGGCGTCGCCCGCATTGAGGTCGGTGACAGCGTCCTCGATCTTCAGCCGGACCGCGATGTCGGGGTTGGCGATCTGGAACTCGCCGATGCGCGCGGCGAGCCAGTTGGAGGCGAGCGAATTGAACGTGCTGATCGTCAGCACGCCGTCGTTCTCGCGTTGAACCACTGCAAAAGCGTCGACCAGCGTATCGAATGCGCCGGTGACAAGCGGCGCGATCCGCTCCCCCAGCGGCGTCAGCACGACGCCACGCCCGCTGCGCCGGAACAGCGGCGCGCCGAGCCGCGCCTCTAGCAGCTTCAACTGATAGCTGACCGCCGCCTGCGTCATCCCGAGTTCCTCGCCAGCGCGGGTGAAATTGCCGGCCCTTGCGGCGGCTTCGAACACCCGGACGGCAGCCATGGGCGGCAGGTTTCGCATGGCGGATACATAAGCCCGTTTGATCAGTCACGTCGAACGATTTGTTGGCGCTGCCGACGCTGCAGCTGCATCTGAAGCAGCGCCGATGGCGCAGGGACGCGGTCGGGGAACTGAGGAGGACCCGCCATGTACGATCCATTTCTGTCGCGCGAGTGGGGCGAGAATCATGGGGCGATGAGCGCGGACATCGACCGGTTGATCCGCAAACTGCGCTTGCTGTTCCGGCGCCGAACCGCCGCACCCGTCGGTGAACCGGCACCGGAATGCCGCCCCGGCACAGTCGGACCCTGAACGCCTGCTCCCGCCAAGGACCGGCGCCACAGGCCTGATACCATGACGGTCGCTGCAGCAGCGCAGCCCGCAGCCCGCAGCCCGCAGCCGGAAAATCCCAGCCAAGATGCCCCATCCGAGGGCACCGTTTGATTGCGCGCCGGACCCGCTTTCGCTATAGGCGCCGCCATCCCGCCCCGGCAGCACGCTCCAGCGCCCGCTTCCGGGGCCGATCGTTTTGGAAGGGTTCAGCACATGGCTCGCCGCCGCCAGATTTACGAGGGCAAGGCCAAGATCCTCTATGAGGGTCCCGAACCCGGCACGCTGATCCAGTATTTCAAGGACGACGCCACCGCGTTCAATGCCCAGAAAAAGGGCACGATCAACGGCAAGGGCGTGCTCAACAACCGCATCTCCGAGCATATCTTCACACTGCTCGGCCAGATCGGGGTGCCCACGCACTTCATCCGCCGCCTCAACATGCGCGAGCAGCTGATCCGCCAGGTCGAGATCGTGCCGATCGAGGTTGTCGTGCGCAACGTGGTCGCCGGCTCCCTGTCGAAGCGCCTCGGCATCGAGGAAGGGCAGCAGCTGCCCCGCACGATCGTCGAATATTACTACAAGGACGATGCGCTCGGCGACCCGATGGTCACCGACGAGCACATCCTGGCGTTCGGCTGGGCCGCGCAGGACGAGTTGCACGACATGGCCGACATGGCGATTCGCGTGAACGATTTCCTCGCGGGCCTGTTCGCCGGGATCGGCATCCGCCTGGTCGACTTCAAGCTCGAGTTCGGCCGCATCTGGGAAAACGATTTCAGCCGCATCATCCTGGCGGACGAGATCAGCCCCGATGGCTGCCGCCTGTGGGACATGGCCACCAACGAGAAGCTGGACAAGGATCGCTTCCGCCGTGACCTGGGTGGCGAGGTCGAGGCCTATCAGGAGGTCGCGCGCCGGCTCGGCCTGCTTCCCGAGGGCGGCGACACCGCCGTGCTCGACATGGAAACGCATCGCAAGAAGCGCGGCCGCTAGAGCCCTTTGCGCCCCGGCAGAGCTTGCCTGGCAGGCACGCCGGGGCCATAGGCGCCCCAACCATCATTCTTCCAAAGATTGCCCCGAGGTCCCATGAAACTCCGCATCATCGTGACGCTCAAGAACGGGGTGCTCGACCCGCAGGGCAAGGCGATCCAGCACGCGCTGGGTTCGCTCGGCTTCGAAGGTGTCGCGGATGCCCGCGTCGGCAAGCTGATCGAACTGGACGTCGCCGACGACACCAGCGACGAGGCCATCGATCAGATGTGCCGCAAGCTGCTCGCCAACACGGTGATCGAGAACTACCGCATCGAACGCCAGGACGCCGTGGCGTGAAGACCGCGGTCGTCGTCTTCCCCGGCTCGAACTGCGATCGCGATGTCGCAGTCGCGCTCGAACAGGTGACCGGCCAGGCGCCGGCGATGGTGTGGCACGGCGACACCGATCTGCCGGACGGCATCGGCCTGGTCGCGGTTCCCGGCGGCTTTTCCTACGGCGACTATCTGCGCTCCGGCGCGATTGCCGCCCGCTCGCCCGTGATGCGCGCAGTGGTCGAGGCCGCAGGCCGCGGCCTTCCCGTGCTCGGCATCTGCAACGGCTTCCAGATCCTGACCGAGACCGGCCTCTTGCCGGGTGCGCTGATGCGCAACGCCGGGCTCAACTTCGTGTGCCGCGATGCGCCGCTGACGGTCGCGAACGCGACCTCGCGCTTCACCCGTGGTTATGCCGAGGGCGAAAATGTCATCTTCCCGGTCGCGCACCACGACGGCAATTACTTCGCCGACGAGGACACGCTGAACCGGCTCGAGGGTGAAGGCCAGGTGGCGTTCCGCTACGCCGGCGTCATCAACGGATCGGCGCGCGACATCGCCGGCGTCCTAAATGCCCAGGGCAATGTGCTCGGCATGATGCCGCACCCGGAGCGTCGGGTCGAAGCCGCGCACGGCGGCACCGACGGACGCCGCCTGTTCGAGGGACTGGTCGAAGCGCTCGCCTGAGCGGGCGCTTCTCCCTTCACGCCTTCAGCCGGAACGGCGAGAAGTCGGTGTTCCGGTCGTACACGTCGACGCCCTCCGCGCGTTTCAACCGGTTGACGACCGCGTAGGTCGCCGGCGTTAGCACCACTTCCCAGCCGACCTTCAGCGCCCAGTTGGTCGCCATCACGGTCAGCACCTGGCTGGTCGGCCACACCCCCAGGAACGCCGCCGGATAAAAGATCAGGCTGTCCGCCCCCTCCCCCAGGATGGTCGAGCCGATCGTGCGCGCCCACAACATGCGCCCCTCGGTCAGCAGCTTCATCCGCGCCATCACATAGGCGTTGACCAGTTCCCCGACCCAGAAGGCCGCGACCGAAGCAAAGACGATCCGCGGCACCTGCCCGAACACCGCCTCATAGGCGCGCTGCCCTTCCCAGCCGGGTGCCGGCGGCAGCGCGACCACGACGGCCGACATCAGCGCCATGAACAGCACCGCGGCAAAGCCGGCCCAGACGCAGCGCCGCGCGCGGGCATAGCCATAGACTTCGGTCAGCACGTCGCCGAGCACATAGGAGATTGGGAAGAACAGGATACCGGCGCCGAACACGAAGCCGCTGAACGGACCTTCGCCGCCGATGACCGCGACCTTGCCCGCGCCCAGCACATTGGAAAGCAGCAGGATCGCGACGAACGCCGCCATCGCAAAGTCGTAGAAGCGAAATCCGGACACGCTGCGCGCATCCGCGGGTACCGGCTTCATGCTGCCTCTTTTCCAGGAACCGCCGCCGCGGTTATGAGGACGGTTCCGCCGCGGCGCAATGCGCGCTAACGACGCTGAACGCGCGCCCGTAGCTCAGTTGGATAGAGCACGAGCCTTCTAAGCTTGGGGCCGCTGGTTCGAATCCAGCCGGGCGCGCCACTTCCCCCTTCGGCCGATCAGCCGAGGCGCACCGCCTCACCCGCGAAGTCTTGCGCAAGCACCTGCTCGATCGGCCGCGCGATCCCGCGGGTCAGCGCCTGCGGCACCGTCACGCGAAAGCCGCGCGCGACCAGTCCGTCGATCGCCCAGCGCACGCAATAGTCCGCCGCCACGCCGGTCACGGTCGCGTCTTCCACGCCGCTCTCGCGCAAGTCGGCGAAGAAAGCGTCACGATCCGCATTGGCGCCGCCCGCGACGGGCTGCAGTTCCAGGCCGGGCTCTTCCCACATGGCGAAGACGCCCTTCTCCAGCCGGTAAACCGGGATCAGCGGGTCGATACCCTCCGGATCGAGCACATTCTGCCAGCCCGCCGTCTCGCGCACGCAGTGGATCGGGAACTGGGCCGCCTCGGGCAGGCTCGCGTAGGTCTCCGCGAAATGCGTGTCGAAGGTGAAAAGCACGGCGGCGGTGTCCGCGGGTGACAGGCCGGCGAGCCACGCACGCATGGGTTCGGCGAGTACGTCCGCGCCGGCAACAGCGAGCGCACCATCCGGATCCATGAAATCCGCCTGTGTATCGACCACCAGCACCACCTTCACGCGCATCTCCTTCTTCGCCTGACATTCACCCGTGCGGCACCGTCACCTCTGACGGGCGGCAGCCTCGCGGTCCAGCAGCGCCCGCTTGCGCTCGGTGCCCCAGCGATAGCCGGACAAGGCTCCGTCGCTGCGTACGACCCGGTGACACGGAATGGCGAGTGCATGGGCGTTGGCAGCGCAGGCGCCGGCCACCGCCCGCACGGCCTCCGGCGCCCCGATCCGCTGCGCAATCTCGGCATAGCTCGCGGTCTCGCCGGCCGGGATCGCGCGGAGCGCTTCCCAAACGCGACGTCGAAAGGCCGTGCCGCGGATGTCGAGCGGCAGGGTGAGCGTGCCGCGCGGCATCTCCACAAAGGCGACCACCTCCGCCACCGTGGCGGCAAAACCGGCTCCGCCGGGCTCAAGCTGCGCGTGGGGAAAGCGGCGGCGAAGGTCGACGAGCAGAAGATCGGGATCGTCTCCCAGCAACAACGCCGCAATCCCAGCGGTGCTGGCGGCAATCAGCAACTGCCCCAGGCTGGTCTGGGCGGTCGCGTGGCGCAGCGTTTCGGCCGCCCCGCCACGCCGGTACACCGCCGGCTTCATCCCCAGCACCGCCTCGGCCTCCGCATAGAAGCGGCCGCTCGAGCCATAACCGGCGGCGTGGAGAGCCTCGGTCACGGGCGCTCCCGCCTCCAGCGCCTCTCGAACCCGCGCCGCGCGGTGTTCGGCGGCATAGGCACGCGGACTGACCCCGGTCGCGGCCTTGAACACCCGCTGGAAGTGCGCGGGGCTCATGCCAGCTGCCTCCGCGAGTTGCGCGAGTGTCGGCGGCGCCTCCGCCTGTTCGATGGTGCGGCATGCCGCCTCGATCCGTCCGGTCCTTGCCTCCCCGGGAGTAGCCGCATCGGGCTCGCAGCGCAGGCACGCACGGGCACCCGTGCGCCGCGCCTCCGCCAGCGAGGCGTGGATGCTCACGTTCCGGGGATTGGCGGTGCGCGATGGGCAGGATGGGCGGCAATAGACGCCGGTGGTCGCCACCGAATACCAGAACTCCCCATCGGCACCCGCGTCGCGGGCGACGATGCGGGGCCAGCGCGGGTCTTCCGCTGATACATGCTGTGTCATCGCGACCTCCTGCCCCTGCTTGCCCAAAGCCACGGCCCGGCGCACTCCGTTCCTTGCGCTCCAATCAAAGATAGTGGCACGCGCGGGCGCCGCCATGACCGGGCCGCAGGAGGAGACCAACCATGTTCAACGTCGGGCTGATCGGCTTCGGGCTTGCCGGACGCGCCTTTCATGCGCCGCTGATCGCCGCCACCCCGGCGCTCCGGCTGAAGGCGGTGGTCACTTCCCGTGCCGACGAGGTTGCGAGCCTCTACCCCGGGGTGGAAGTCACGCCCTCGCCGGAGGCGCTGCTCGCCGACGCCGCGATCGACGTGGTGGTCGTGGCGACCCCCAACGACACCCACGCGCCGCTCGCTCGTGCGGCCCTTGAAGCGGGCAAGCATGTGGTGGTCGACAAGCCGTTCGCGCTGACAGCTGCGGACGCCCGCGCCCTCACCGCGCTGGCCGATGCACAGGGGCGGATGCTCACTGTCTTCCACAACCGGCGCTGGGACGCTGATTTCCGCACCGTCGAACAACTCCTGCGCGATGGCACCCTGGGCGAGGTGCAACTCGCGGAACTGCGCTGGGACCGCTTCCGGCCGGCGATCAAGCATGGCTGGCGAGAGACTGCCCGGCCAGGCGGCGGCCTGCTCGCAGACCTGGGGCCGCACTTGCTGGACCAGGCGCTCCGCTTGTTCGGCCGGCCGGAAGCCGTGTCTGCCGACATCATCCGCCAACGTGCCGAGGCGCAAGTCGACGACTATTTCGAACTTACGCTCCATTATGGCGCGCGCCGGGTCATCGTCGGCGCAGCATCGCTGGTGGCGGCCGCCCGCCCCCGCTTCGCGCTGCACGGCACGCGCGGCAGCTTCGTCAAGCACGGCATCGACCCGCAAGAGGCAGTGTTGAGAGCCGGCGGCAGACCCACCGACCCTGGTTATGGCGAGGAACCGGAAACCGCCTGGGGTTTGCTGATTGATGACAATGGTAGCGAACGGCGCATCCCCAGCCTCGCTGGAGAATGGCCGCGCTTTTACGAACAGGTTGCCGCCGCAATTGCCGGCGATGCGCCTGCCCCTGTCCCGCCGGCCGATGCGATTGCCGGGCTGGACTTGCTGGAGCTTGCGCGCCAGTCCGCACGCGAAGGCCGGCGCCTGCCTGTGGGTTGAGGGTGATCGCCGAAATTTCTTTCGGGGCGCGCGTGCGACCTCATCTTCTTGCTGTATTCGACCACCGCAAGTATGCGCGCCGGCCGCGTCCCACCGCGTGTTGGGCAGTGACCTTGTATCCCGCAAGAATTCCCAAGAACAAATCGCTCCATTGCGCCAATTACGGATAGCAACTTGGTCGCGTCGAGGCGAAATCGGTGCTCCACTGTTAATCGCAAATAAATGTGATTATGGCAGGGGGTACGGCGCGCGTGTTCAGGTTCAACCGGTGCATGATGCTGCGAACGCACTTCGGGTTCGGCGCGGCGGAGGCTAACCGGCGGTTTTCTGAAAGTTGACGCGCTGCACAAAAGTTTTCTACGGCGCGCGCATGAACGGAGAAACCAAGATGCCCGAAGACGCTTCTGAATTGAACGCAGTTGAGCTCGCAACCGAGCTCACGATCGCGTGGCTCAACAATGCGAACAATCGCGTATCGGCAGAAGATGTACCGGCCTTCCTCCAGACGATGCATGCTACCGTCGTCGGCCTGAGCGGCGGCGCATCTTCCGAACAGGTTGAGGCTGCGCCCGCGGAGGAATACACGCCGGCCGTTTCGGTGCGCAAGTCGCTTGCGTCGAAGGACCATATCCTGTCGATGATCGACGGCAAGCCGTACAAGACGCTGCGCCGTCACCTCGCCGGCCACGGCCTGACGCCGGAGCAGTATCGCGAGCGCTACAATCTCAAGGCCGATTATCCGATGGTCGCCGAGAATTACTCGCAGAGCCGCCGCGACATGGCCAAGCGCATCGGCCTGGGTCGCAAGCCCCGCGCTGCCAGCGACGACGCCGGTGCCTCGGAGGGCGCAACCAAGCGTCGCGGCCGCAAGCCCAAGGACGCGACCGCGGAATAACCCTTCAGCCCTGGTCCTGTGCCGATGCGCGCAGGCCCAGGGCCGACAGGCTGCGGAACGTGACCGACCAGCGCGGCCGCTCTACCGGCGCGATCCCATGCTCCCATTCGTGGCGCGCCTCGCCCGACAGGTGGTAGATCGACCGTGGAGCCAGGGACAGCGACCGGCGATCAAAGCCGGTCGCGGTTCGCTGCCGCAGGCGCAGCGCCACAGGCGCGCCCAGCGACACCCCCACGACATGTCCGAACATCGGCCGGTCGCGATGCCAGCCGATCCCCGCCCCCGGATCATAGCGAATGAGCAGCGCCTGCTCGAGCGCTGAGGCGGCGATGCCGGCAAAGGTCGCGGCGCGCTCGCGAAGCGGCAGCAGGAACTCGGGCATCGGCAGACCGGGCGCGGCCTTCCCGCGATCGAAGTCATAGCTCCACCCGAAGCTGGCAGTCAGCCGCTTGCCGGTCCAGCCCTGGAACCGGAACGGCGTCAGCTCGCAGGCGTCGATCGCCGCGATCATCGCCGCTTCCTCCGCCGCGTCGAGCACCTCTTCCCCATAGGCGAGGCCCGGCAGCAGCGGGGTTTCGAAGAGATCGAACTGGTTCGGCATCACGCGCCCCACATAAGAACCCGCCGCTCCACGGCAAAGAAGCGTCTAGCGGGGAGACGGGCCGGGAACACCGCGTTATAGGATCGCGCGATGCCTCACGCCGCCCCCGATCCGCTGCTGCTGTTCCGTGCCGGAGACCATCGGCTCGCGCTGCCGGTGCGGGACGTGCGCGAAGTGCTGCCGCTGCTTCCCATCACCCGTCCGCCGACGCTGCCGCGCCCGCTCGCCGGCTTTGTCGACGTACGTGGGGAGACGCTGCCGGTGCTCGCCCCGGCCCTGCTGTTCGACGAGGGCGGGATGCTCGGCACGCTGGACCTTTTCTCGCATCTGATCCGTCCGCACGGCCCCGCGGCTACCACCCCCTGCCTGCTGGTCGATCGCGTGGAGGACATGG
This sequence comes from Sphingomonas sp. 3-13AW, assembly GCF_049311085.1. Lineage (NCBI taxonomy): Bacteria > Pseudomonadati > Pseudomonadota > Alphaproteobacteria > Sphingomonadales > Sphingomonadaceae > Sphingomonas > Sphingomonas sp. 3-13AW. The sequence goes on from NZ_JASNVZ010000014.1 coordinate 80,073, forward strand.
TCGTCCCCGAAGCGGATGCGGTTCGCCCGGTCGAGCCCGATGCCAGCCATAATGGCGCAATCCTGGCCGAAGTGACCCTGCCCAACGGTCCTGCCCATCTGCTGTCGCTGGCCCGGTTGCTGAGCGAAGCCGAGCGGGCGCGGCTGGCGGCACTGTCGGCGCAGGCGCAGGCGCGCGCCGCAGACTGGGCGGTCGGGTGAGGCTGGCCCCGGTACGCAGTGCGCTGCCTGTCGCGCCCGTCGATGATCCGGCCTTCATCGGCATCAAGGCGCGGATCGTCGAGCGTACCGGGCACCATTATTACGTCGACAAGGACGACCAGCTGTTCGAGCATGTCGCCCGCCGAATGGCCGCGACCGGCACCGAAGCGCTGGCCGACTATGCCGCCCGGCTTGCGGATCCCGGCACCGGCCCGGCAGAGTGGCGCGCGCTGGAAAGCGCGATCACCATCAACGAGACCTTCTTCTTCCGCTTCGCCGAACAGTTCGACGTCCTGCGCCGGCATATCCTGCCCAGGCTGGTGCGCGAGCGGCGTGGCCGGCGCCAGCTGCGCGTGTGGAGCGTCGGTTGCTCGACCGGGGCAGAGGCGCACTCGGTTTCCATCCTGGTGCGCGACTTGCTGGGGGACGATGTCGCCAACTGGAAGATCGGCATCACCGGCACCGACATCGATGACGCTGCCATCGCAACCGCGCGCGAGGCGCGCTACACCGCCTGGGCGCTCCGCACCCTGGGCGATGCCGAGCGCGAGCGGCTGTTCGATCAGGAGGGCGATCGCTGGCGCCTGAAGGCACGCTATCGCGGTCTCGCACGGTTCGAACACGCCAACATGATGAAGCTGCTGGAGGACGACGCGCCCCTGCAGTTCAATGCGTTCGACGTCATCCTGTGCCGCAACGTGCTCATCTATTTCCGCAGCGACGTGGCAAAGCAGCTGGTCGGGGCGCTCGTGCGGCGCCTCTCCCCCACCGGACTGCTCTTCATCGGCCATGCCGAACCGAGCCCCGAGTTCGCGGAGGTCGCAAAGCCGGTCCAGATCGATGGCGTGCTCGCCTATGCACGGCTGGACGGACAGCCGGTCCTGCCGGCTGCGCCGCGCGCGCCGTTCCCGGAGGTCGTACCATGGCCGGCCCCGGCGGCCGCACCGGCTGAGGCACCCGCACCGCCGGTTCCCCCGCCGCCACCACCGCTCCCTGAGCC
>NZ_JASNVZ010000015.1:0-79393 GCF_049311085.1 Sphingomonas sp. 3-13AW
CCCATGCCGCCTGCAGCACCGCCCCCGCCGCCGCCGCCTCCGCCCGCTCCGCCACCGGCGCCGGTTCTCCCGCGTTCGCCCGCCGCGATCTGGAATCGGGAGCCCTGCCCCATCGCCGACAGCGACGGCGCGCCGCCCCGGCACGACGGGCGCGGTGAACTCCCCCCGTCCCCGGACGTTAATCTGGATAAGCTTCATCACGGGGACGAACCATGAGCATCTTCGGAAAGATCAAGACGGCCGTGTTCGGCAAGGACGGCGGCCCGTTTGGCGACAATTATTTCGGCCAGAAGGATCGCGCAGCGGCCAAGGCCGAGACCGTCACCCAGACCAAGACCGTGCCGGTCCATATTCCCGATCCCGTGCCCGGCACCAACGTGCCCCCGCAGACCACCGGCGCCGAGCCGACCAGCGGCCAGCCCGTCGATGTCGAGGCGGTGCTGAAGGCGCGCGAGGCCAGCCACCCCGGCCTCAACTGGCGCACCTCGATCGTGGATCTCATGAAGCTGCTCGACCTCGATTCCAGCCTTGAGAACCGCAAGGAGCTTGCAACAGAGCTCGGCTATACCGGTGCCAAGGACGGGTCGGCAGAAATGAACATCTGGCTGCACAAGGCGGTGATGCGCGAACTGGCGGCGAACGGCGGCACCGTCCCGGCTGATTTGCGCGACTAACGGAGAAGAAGGAATGGATAGCAGGAAGCTCAGCTTCGGCCTTGGTGTGTTCAGCCTCGCATTGGGGGCTGCCGAACTTCTCGGCGCACGCCGCATCGCCCGTTCGCTCGATGCGGACGGGCATGAGGGGCTGGTGCGGGCCTTCGGCGCGCGGGAAGTGGCGGCGGGCATCGGCCTGCTTCAGGCGCCCGCCCATTCCGCGCGCATGTGGAACCGCGTCGTCGGCGATGCGATGGACCTGACCGCCCTCGGCCTCGCCGCCACCAAGAGCCCGCGCAACCGCGCGATCTGGGGCGCGGTCGCCTTTGTGGTCGGCGCCATCGCGATCGATACCATCGCCGCGCTGGGGCTGGAGGCGAACGGCAGCAAGATCCTGCCCCGTCGCCGCGGCGGCGATCTCGACCACGACGACACCGCGACCGCCGGCGCCTGATCCGTCGGCTTCCGCTTCGCCCGCGTCCGTGCTCCTGCAGGGGGTACGGGCGTGGCGGGCGGCTGGCGGCGATGATGGCGCCTGCCTCGCGGGCACGCGCAACTCCGGAACCCCGCTCCCGCCCCGGCGGTTGGAACGGGCAAGACAAACCAGGAAGGACTTTCATGGCCAAGGCCAACGCTCCCCATCGTCCCACCCCCGCGCGCCCGCGCCTCCTCACCGCCGGCATCGGCCTGCTCGGGGTCGCGCTGGGTCTTGGTGGCTGGCTGTTCGCGCGTCAGCAGCGGGAGGTTCGCGCCGGCGACGTCGGCACCGGCGAGCATGTCCCCGTCGACCTCGCCCTCGACAAGCCGCATCCCGGCCCCAACGATCGCGCGCCAGAGGCATTCCGCCCCGATCCCACCGCGCCGGTGCCGCCGGGCGAGCGCGAGGCGCTGCGCCCCGCCACCGGCCCTGCCCCGACCCTGGTGCAGGATCGCGGCAGCATGCGCAGCCAGACGGGCAGCAGCAACGCCTGATTGCCGCACCAGCGAAGGGTACCGCTCCCACCGGGCGTGCCCTTCGTTCCCTCGGGAGGGCGGTCTTGTAATGTTGCGGTACAGCAATGACCGTGTTTTGTTATCTCCTAACGCTTGACGGGGGGTGCCGCATGCGCGAAGCAATCCCCGCTATGAAATCCACCCTGATCCAAACTGCCGCTGCGGCCCTCGCGCTTACCCTTCTCGCGGGCTGCGAACAGAAGACCGAGACCGTCGATGGCCGCGCGCCGGACCCGATGGCTTCCCAGCTCGCCAACGCAGCGCCGGTGGAACTGCCGCCTGCGGTCAAGGCGACCAGCACATTCCGCTGCAAGGACAACACGCTCGTCTACGTCGACTTCTTCTCGGGCGACAAGCTGGCCAACCTGCGCACCGAAAAGGGCGGCACCGCCGTCGCGCTCAAGGCTGAAAACGCTGGCGATCCGCTCGTTGCCGACGGCTACAGCCTGACCGGCGATCCCAAGGCGATCACCCTCACCCGCCCGGGCAAGCCGGCGCAGAGCTGCAAGGCCTGACCGGCCTTTCTTCCACCCGATGATCCGGGGCCGGTGGCAGCGATGCCGCCGGCCCTTTTCCTTTGTCGCTTCAAGGGTCTAGGCTCGCGCGATGGCCGGTCTCGCCCAACTCGATCCCCAGACTCTGCTGCGCGCCTACGCCATGGGCGTCTTCCCCATGAGCGACCACCGCACCGCCGAATCCGTCTATTGGGTAGAACCCCGCCGCCGCGGCATCCTCCCGCTCGACGGCTTCCACTGCTCGCGCTCGCTGCGAAAGACGATCGCCAGCGACCGCTTCCGCGTCACCACCGACCAGGCATTCGCCCGGATCGTCCAGCTCTGCGCCGAATCCGCCGCCGATCGCCCGGAAACCTGGATCAACGGCCCGATCGAGGACGTCTTCCTCCAGCTCCACGAACTCGGCTTTGCCCATTCGGTGGAATGCTGGGACGGCGATCGCCTCGTCGGCGGCCTCTACGGCCTCGCCCTCGGCCGCGCGTTTTTCGGGGAAAGCATGGTCAGCCGCGCCACGAACGCGTCCAAGGTCGCGCTCGCCTGGCTCGTCGCCCGCCTGCGAGTCGGCGGCTTCACCCTGCTCGACTGCCAGTTCCAGACCGACCACCTCGCCACGCTCGGCGCGGTGGAAATCGACCGCGCGGATTATTCGGTGCTGTTGGAAGCCGCGCTCGGCGCCGGGTTCACCGGTTCGCTCGGCGCAGCCGGAGCCGGCGCGGACGATTGGTCTGCCGACTTCTTCGCGCTGGAACGCGTGGCCGCACCGCCGCCGCCCGCCGGCACCGTCTCCGGCCCGGTTTCCGGGAAAGTCATCGTGCAGCTCTTGGGCCAGACGTCATAGATCGGGTGCTGGACGACGTTCAGCGATGGCCGTTCCTTGAACAACCAGCCCGAGAAAGCGCGGCGCCATTTGCGATCGCTACCGCGCACGTCCATCTGCACGAACGCGCCGGTATATTGCTCCTGCTCCCACGGCGCCGTGCGCTCGCAGGCACGTAAGCGCACAACGACATCGCCGATCCGCCGCGCCTCGCCCGGCTTCATGGTGATGTCGCGCGTGTCGCCGTTGCGCTTGTTGAGGAAGCCGATCACCGCAACCCGCTCCGCCATCGGCGTCGCACCCGGCACGGCAACGACGTCGCCGCTCGCCGCGACACTGACGACGTCGGCGGCAGGCGCCGCTCCGTCGCTCTCGAACGCCACCGCGTCCGGGTCGGGAGAACCGGCGCTACGCTCGCTACCGGGACGCAACAGGAACCAGGCCGCTGCCGCTACCAGTACTGCCAGTACCAGCCCGATCAGGGCCAGGCGGCGATTCACGCGTCGGGGCTCCACGCCTCATAATCGCCGGTTGCGCGCACGCGTTGACCGCCCTGGTCGAGCGCGCCCGGCGGCCGCCATGCGAGCGGCGTTCCGGTGTGGTTGCTCTCGGGCGGCTTTTCCCACGGACGGACCGGCGGCAAGACGTCGTCCGGCAAGCCGTCGATCTGGTGGTGCAGCCAGCTGAACCACTCGGGCGGGACCCGGCTCGCGTCATTGCTGCCCGAATAGATCACCCAGCGGCGGGGCTGGCCGTTCGTATCGCGGCCGCCCTCATAATAGACGTTGCCGAGCGAATCGGTGCCCATCTTTTTCCTGCTGCGCAGTGCAAGCGTGGTGCCGATGGTGGCGCCGTCCCACCAGGTGAAGATCGATTTGAGCATGCCCATGTGCTGCCGCTTACCCCTGCCGACGCTTGCCAGCAACCGGCTTCGCACCTGCGCGCCCGCGAAAGCCGTGGATCCCGTGCCGCATCATTTGGCGGGAACGTCCTTCCACTGCACCTTGTCGCCCTCGGCGATGCCGAGTTCCGCCGCGCGTCCGCCCCGAATCTCCAGGACCGCGCTCACCGGTTCACGCGACGCGACCGGCGTTTCGGAGAAGGGAATGGTGTTCTCGACCAGCGTGGCGACCGTGCCGTCGGGGCGAATGAACAGGATGTCCAGCGGCGACGGCGTGTTCCTCATCCAGAAGCTCGCGACCTTCGGCGCACCGCCACCTGCAGGATAAGGCGCGAACAACATTCCACCGTCCGCGGGAATGTTGGTCCGGTACATCAGCCCGTCCGCCTGCTCCTTGGCGGTCCGAGCGACCTCTACGTTGAAGCGGTGGGTACCCCCTGCGCTCTCCACCGTCACTTCCGTGCGCACCAGTCCAGCGGCGGCGGAATTGCCGGCTTCACCGCCGTTGCTCGTGCATGCCCCGCATAGCGACATCGCCGCTGCGACCAGCATCGCCTGCACGCTCTTCTTGATCACGCTATGCCCTCTCGACGACTACGGCGAGCAAACCACGCTCGCCCTCCACAACCCGCGCCTGAATCGGCTGTTCGGGTTCCAGTTCCTCGATACCACCGCGGCGCAGCGTTTCCATATGCACGAACACATCGGCCCCGTCGCGCTGGCGCAACAGGAAGCCATAGCCCTTCAGACGGTTGAACCATTTGACCGAAACCGGCTCGAAATCCCCTGCTGATGCGATCAGGTCGGTGCGATCCGTGCGGGGAGCGGGTCGCGGACGCCGCTCTTCCACGGCTTCGGAGAGGTCGATCGCAAGAATCTCGCGGGCCTGCATGCCGCGTTGCCGCTGTGTTGCGAGGCAATCGACCCGCGCCCCTTCCGGCAGAGTACGGCGTCCGTGCGTTTGCAGCACGGAGAAATGCACCAGCACGTCGCCATGCGCCGGATCATCCGCGACAATGAAGCCAAAGCCACGCGTCACATCGAACCATTTGACGACACCAGACACGGCGATGGCCACATCGGCCTCACCGGTCTCCACCCCATGATCTTCGCGCGCCTCGCCTTCGCGGTCGAGCGGTGCGCGCTGCGGTTCTGCACGCATGTCTTGTTCCCCCGAAGAAAGACCTATCACAGCTCCCGGCGCGATGGCGATGTTTTGTTTCGAGACTAGGCTTCGAATAGAAATGCCGTGTCTTCCCCGGGCGTAAGGCGCACGATTCGCCATGCCAGTGGGGGCGCGTGCCCTGCGCGAACCATGGCCCCGACTTGCTTTCGCATGAGTTCCTGCTCCGCAGCGGTTGTCGAAAATGGCCCTATTCTTCGGCGCTTGGCGAACTGCAGCGCGATTTGGACGGCCTCGGACGGAGATGTGGCCGCGGCCGCGTCCACATCCTCTGCCTCCACCCCGGCGTGCCGCAACGCCTCTGCTACCCGGCGCGCACCAAGGCCCCGTCGGCCCATTGAAGCAGCCTTGCTCTCGGCGAAGACACGGTCGTCGACATAGCGCAGCTCCGCCAGGCGTTCCGCCAGCGAATCGATCGGCGGAGCCTCCTCCCCTTCCCAGCCGCGCTCGCGCAGCTTACGGGCAAGATACTGACGCAACCGTGCTCGCGTGGTCGCGTAGCGCTCGACGTATCGCAGCGCCAAACGCTCCAATGCACCTGCATCGAGCGGCTTCGGCGAAGCGGTGGGGCGGCGAGCGTAGGACATGCGCCATGTTTGTGCCACACTAGGCAGTGATTTTGAACGGGATTGCGGTGACGCTGGCCGTCGTGCCTACGCGCGCTGGATGGCGTGCCGTCGCCGCAGGGAGGGCGCTTTTTTTGACGAAGAACACCGATATGGAAGCTATGGCACAGGGCGGCACGCCCACGAAGGATACGCTGCCGCGCCGCTTTGCCGACTTCGATACGTTGGGCGAGGCGCTGGATTACGCCGCCACCGGTGTTCGCGGACTGAACTTTCATGACGCGCGTGGCACGCTGGTGCGCGCCTATACCTATGCCGAGCTTCGCGAAGATGCGCTGGACCAGGCGCGCCGCCTGCTTGCCGCCGGCGTGCGCCCGCAAGAGCGGATTGCGCTCGTGGCAGAGACCGGTCCCGAGTTCGCGAGCCTGTTCTTCGGCGTAATCTATGCCGGCGCGTGGCCCGTGCCGCTGCCGCTGCCCACCTCGTTCGGCGGCCGCGAAGCCTATGTCGAGCAGTTGCGCGTGCAGCTTTCCAGCTGCGACCCGCGCATGCTGATCTTCCCGCCGGAGCTGGCGCAGATGGCAGCGGAAGCCGCACGTCTCGCCGGCGTCGAGGGCATCGACTGGTCCGAGTTCAGCATGCGTGCCGCCCCTGAAGCGCCGCTGCCGACCGCGCGGGGCGACGACATCGCCTATCTGCAATATTCCAGCGGATCGACGCGCTTTCCCCACGGGGTCGCGATCACCCATCATGCGCTGCTCAACAATTTGGCCGCGCACAGCCATGGCATGGAGGTCGTCGAGGGCGACCGCTGCGTTTCGTGGCTGCCCTGGTATCATGACATGGGGCTCGTCGGCTGCTTCCTGTCGCCGATCGCGAACCAGGTTTCGACCGATTACCTCAAGACCGAGGATTTCGCGCGCCGGCCGCTGGCATGGCTGGACCTCATCAGCCGCAACCAGGGGACGACCCTCTCCTACTCGCCGACCTTCGGCTACGATATCTGCGCCCGCCGCATGTCGAGCCAGACCAAGGCGTCGGACCGCTTCGACCTGTCGCGCTGGCGCGTGGCGGGCAATGGCGCCGACATGATCCGCCCCGACGTGATGCAGAGCTTCGTCGACGCGTTCGGCGACGCGGGCTTCCAGGCATCCGCCTTCCTGCCGAGCTACGGCCTCGCCGAAGCCACGCTCGCGGTGTCGATCATGCCCCCGGGCGAGGGCATCCAGGTCGAGCTGGTCGAGGAGACCGAGCTGTCCGGCGGCGACCGTGCGGGCGATCGGCCGCAGCGGTTCCGCGCGATCGTCAACTGCGGCAAGCCCGTGCGCGACATGGTCGTGCAGATCCGCGAGGAGGACGGCACCCCGCTGCCTGAGCGCGCGATCGGCAAGGTCTGGTGCAAGGGCCCGTCGGTGATGGTCGGCTATTTCCGCGACGACGCCGCGACCGAGGCGTGCATGTCCGACGGCTGGCTGGACACCGGCGACATGGGCTACATGTCCGAAGGCTATGTCTACATCGTTGGCCGGGCGAAGGACATGATCATCGTCAACGGCCGCAACCACTGGCCCCAGGACATCGAGTGGGCGGTGGAGCAGCTCCCGGGCTTCAAGGCCGGCGACATCGCTGCCTTCGCCATCACGACGCCCGGTGGCGAGGAAACCCCGGCGGTGCTGGTCCAGTGTCGCGCATCCGACGATGCAGAGCGCCAGCGCCTGCGTGAGGAGATCCGGGAGCGCGTGCGTGCCGTGACCGGCATGAACTGCGTGATCGAGCTCGTCCCGCCGCGCACCCTGCCGCGCACCAGCTCGGGCAAGCTCAGCCGTGCCAAGGCGCGCAATCTCTACCTCAATGGTGAGATCAAGCCCTACGATATCGCCGCCTGACACCCCTGACTGCCGGTCTTGGCAGTCACTGTTCGCCTTTTCCCGCTTGGGCCTTGCCCCGGGGCGAAACGGCGGATAGAGGGCGGGCAATAGGAGTGTAGCTCAGTTGGTAGAGCATCGGTCTCCAAAACCGAGGGCCGTGGGTTCGAGTCCCTCCACTCCTGCCAGCATCTTCCGCCGCCTCGCCTGAGGCGGCGGCAAGAGCCTCCCCGCAAGCCTATCGAGAAGCAGCGACAGATCCCGGCGCCTGTGTGCAGGTGCGGCAGTTTGTTCCTGTGGGGTGCGTAAGCGACTGCTTCCCCGCCGTGCCGCGGCCTCCATTCGTCCAGCCACCGCTTGCCCGCGTTCGCGCCGCAGCTTAGGAGGTCCGGGTCCTTCGCAGTTGCGAAGGGTTCCCTGGCAAGCCCTTCGGCGTGCCGCTAGCCCTTCGGGACTTCGTCGATGTTTCGCGCGCTCTACGACTGGACGCTTCGCCTCGCCAATCACCGCCACGCGGTCCGCAGCCTTGCGGTGGTGTCCTTTTGCGAAAGCTCCTTCTTCCCGATCCCGCCCGACGTGGTGCTCGTGCCCGTCGTCCTTCAGCACCGCGAGCGCGCCTATCGGATCGCCGCGATCTGCACGATCGCGTCGGTGCTGGGCGGCATCATGGGCTATGCGATCGGCTACTTCCTGTGGGACAGCCTGGGACAGTGGCTGATCCGCGTCTACGGCCTGCAGGACAAGGCCACCGAGTTCCACGATTGGTACGCCAAATGGGGCGCCGCGATCATCCTGATCAAGGGGCTGACCCCGATCCCGTTCAAGCTGGTGACGATCGCCAGCGGCCTCGCGAAGTTCAACTTCGCCGCTTTTGTGGCGGCAGCGGTGGTGACGCGCGGGTTCCGCTTCTTCCTGATCGCCTTCCTGCTCAAGCGCTATGGCGCGCCCGTGCAGGCGTTCATCGAGCGGCGGCTGAACCTCATCGGCATCCTGGTGCTGGTGGCGCTGGTCGGCGGGTTCCTCGCGGTCGGGCTGATCTGAACCACACCCGGCCGGGACCCTTGCGGAGGCCCGGCCAACCACCGCTTGCACGCTGCGGGCTTCGTCGCTAGATACTGGGCCCAATCCGACAGCGTGGATGGCCTGCGCCGGTTCCTTCGGAAGGAACCGGGCAGCGGACCCTTGCCTCGCGGTTGGTGACGCACAAGACATTCAGGTGAAACAGTGGCGAAGACATCTCCGGCAGAGTTCATCCGCCAGGTCCAGACCGAGACCAAGAAGGTCACGTGGCCGACGCGCCGCGAAACGGTGATGACGGCAGTGATGGTGGTCATCATGGCAATGGTGCTGGGTGTCTTCTTCTTCGCGGTGGACTCCGGGTTCGACGCGATCGTGAAGCTGCTGCTCAGCCTGACCGCCTAAAGGATTCTGCATGTCGCGCTGGTACATCATCCACGCCTACTCCGGGTTCGAGAACAAGGTCCGCGACCAGATCCTGTCGGACGCCACCCGCCTTGGCCTCGACCGGCTGGTCGAATCTGTCGAGGTGCCGGTGGAAACCGTGACGGAAGTCCGTCGCGGCAAGAAGGTCCAGTCCGAGCGCAAGTTCTTCCCGGGCTATGTCCTGGCCAAGCTGGACATGAACGACGACGTCTATCACCTGGTGAAGAACACGCCGAAGGTGACCGGCTTCCTGGGCTCGTCGGGCAAGCCGCAGCCGATCAGCGAGGCCGAGGCCGCGCGCATCCTGAACACCAAGCAGGAAGCCGCCGCTGCACCCAAGCAGAAGATCAAGGTCGATTTCGAGATCGGCGATTCGGTCAAGGTGCTCGACGGTCCGTTCGCGAGCTTCAATGGCCTGGTCGAGGAACTCGACTTCGACAAGTCGAAGGTCAAGGTGTCGGTGTCGATCTTCGGTCGCGCCACCCCGGTCGAACTCGACTTCGAGCAGGTCGAGCGCTCGAAGTAAGCCGCACGCGATTAGCAGACGCTAATCACGAAGCGGCGCACTTCCGTCGCGCCACACGAGAGACATGGAAAAGCCGGGGCGAAAGCTCCGGCTTTTTCGTGGATGCGCCGATCAAGCCAGGGGCGAGAGATGCTGATGTCCGGCATGCCCGTGGATATCGGCCTCATGATGCTCGTCATGATGATTGACCTGCAGCAGGTTGATCGAGCCGAACCGCACCCCCCGCTCGGCGCGGATGATGTCGGTGAATGCCCGCACCGCCTCCGTCCGACCGCGCAGGATCACGGTCTCCAGGCTGTTGAAGTGATCGAGCCGGACAATGGTGCTGGCTGCCACCAGATCGTGATGGGCGTGCTGTAGCTCGGCAATGCGCTGCGGCAGGGATCGCACGCGCCGATCCACGACATAGGACAGGCAGCCCACACAATAGGCCGCGGCAGGCGTCTCGCCGCGCCAGCGTTCGAGCCCTTCTCGAACCAGGTCGCGCATCGCTTCGGAACGGCTGGCATATCCGCGCGCAGCGGACATGTCGTCGAGGCTGGCAGCCAGAGGCTCATCGAGCGAGATGGTGATGCGTTGCATTCTGCAGCCATACATCGCGCCGGGCACGGGCGCACGATACGTAGAATGCCCCATGGTTGCAGCGGACGGTAATCAGCTCGCATCCCGATACCGGATCGCCGCATCAGTTGAAGCTGTATCGAAGCGAGGCGCGGACCTGGCGCGGCTCGACGGGGTGGAGGTGGTAATCCTCGACGCCCTCGCCTGGCTCGCCCGGCAAGCGCGAGGCGTAGAAGTAGGTAATGTCCGCCTTCCGGCTGTTGAACAGGTTGAGGACGTCGAGCCCGAGGCGCAGATTCCCGACCCGATAGTAGGCGCCGGCGTTGACCAGCGTCGTCGGATCCGACCGCGCGCTATTGTCCTCGACCAGCGGCGCGGCGCCGAAGTGTCGCAACCGTGCCGTCAGGGTGAGCGCAGGCACGGGCGTCCAGGTAATGCCTCCTGACAGGACCTCGCTGACCGCATTCGGGATGCGATCCTCGCCCTTGGGCACCCCGCGGAAGCGCGCGTGCGTGAGCGCACCTTGCGCATCCAGCACCAGCGTCGATCCCGCTCGCCAGAACAGGGTCGCCTCCGCGCCATAGCGCCGAGAGGCAGCACTAGGTTCGGTCGTGCCGGCGTCCCCCACAAACACGAGCTCGGACTGAAGGGTCAGGTGATAGGCTGCAACCGTCGCGCTGACCGCCCCTGTTTCCAGGCGGGCACCAAGCTCCTGGCCCCGCGCGCGGACGAGGAGTTGCACCGGGTCGGTTGCCGCACCGGTTGCCGGATCGATCCTTGTCGTCGCGCCGCGCGCATCGTTGGAATGATAGCTCTCCCCGTAATTGGCATAGAGTTCGAGCGCGGGAGCAATCCGCCACGCCAGCGCCGCCTTGGGGGCCAGGAGCGCGTCATTTCCCGAACCGGAATTTACCGGGAGGTCCGATCGCACGTCATAGCCATAGAGCGCCGCATTGGCGCCGAGCGTGAGCCGCAGCGATGGCGTGAGCGCCGCTTCGACCTCGGCCGACGCATTTCCGCTCACTTCGTCGACGCGGTCTTGCCGAATGGTACCCGTGCGGACCCCACCCCTGCTGGTGTAGACCCCGACCTTGTCGATGCGATCGTAGCGAAGGTCGGCGCCCATCGCCAAAACAGCCGGCACGCCGAACAGGGTCGTCTCGGGAAAGGCATGGCGCAGAGATCCGCCGAAAATCCCGCGCCGGTCCGCCTGCTGGAACTCGTCGCCGTTCACCGGATCATTGAGGAAGTAGGTGAAGTTCGAGGTCAGGCGAAAATCATAATAGGTCGCAAAGGCGCTCGCACGCGTACCACCGTCATGCCATTCGCCGCCCAGGTCTAGCCGGGTCGTCCGACCGCCCAGATCAGGATCGATGTAGCCGTACCGCGAAATCTCCCCGTTCTCGATCGAGCGCAGCGGTATCTGGTCGGTTGAGGCCCAGGTGGCGTGATAGCCGCTGAACTTCACGCTCCATCCTGCCGCCTCCGTGCCGCTCGTATAGTGCGCCAGGCCGTTCAGCTTGCGCAGGTCTTCGTCCAGCACCCACGGCCCGTTGGACAGCGTCCCGTCGAGCGCGAGCAGCAAATTGCCCTTGTCCAGGGCGGTACTGCCGGCTGCCAGCGCGCGAACATAGCCATAGCTGCCGACCGTGACCTCGGCGATCGGGGCCGGCAGGGATGCGGCTGTCCTGAAGTTTACCGTTCCTGCGGCCGAGAAGTCGCCCGCCTCGGCGCGGTAAGGGCCTTTCGAATAGTCGATGCGCTCGACCAGTTCGGGAATCAGGAAGTTAAGGTCGAGGTATCCCTGGCCGTGACCGTGGCTGCGCATGTTGATCGGCACGCCGTCGACAAAACCGGCCAGGTCGGTCCCGTGATCCAGGTTGAAGCCGCGAAGGAAATACTGGTTGGCCTTGCCGGTACCCGAATGCTGGGTGGCGATCAGTCCGGGCACGTTTTCCGCCAGTTCGCCGACGCGCGATACGGGACGATTGGCGAAATCGTCGTAGCCGACCGTGCCCTGCGACGCGCTCGTGGCGGTGCCGATCTGCGGCAGGGCACGGCCGTACACGATGATCTCGCCGCCATCCCGGGAGTCCTCACGGTCGTCCGAAGCTTCGCGTTGTTGAGCCGCTGCGTCTCCGACGAACAGCAGCGACGAGATGGCGGTCGCTACCACAGCCCGGGCCATCGTCCTCGACACATGCGCCTCCTTTCCCGCCGCGACGGACATGAGGGGTCGGCCGCCCGGAAGGCGTCCCGAGAACAGAGATTTGGGCGAACTCGGAGGTAAGCAGTTTTTCCTGCTTCTGCTTAACCAGACCACCCCGGGGCTCGTAATACGGACAAGCACGTACCGACCTCGGGGGTCGAAGGGGGCGAACCGATGCCATGCTGCGAAAGCCAGGATTCTGAGGCAATCCGACCCCGTTTCCGGCGCTGCATGGTACCCGGAGGAGACTCGGGGCAGTTTTGCGGTTAAAGGCGCCCTACCGAGGCTGCGGCGACCGCGGCCCTAAACGGATGTACCATGGCAGGATATAAGGCTCCCGACTTCAATCAACGTGCAGCATCGGCGCGAGCCGCCAAGGAAGCTGCACTCGAAAAGCTGCGCAACAAGCCCGTGGCCGATCCGGCCGCGATTGCGGCGCGCGAGGCAACCCAGGCTGCCCGCAAGGCCGCGGCGGCCGAACGCCGCGCCGAGCGTCAGGCAGCAATCGATGCTGAAAAGGCCGCCAAGGTTGCGGCCGCCGAAGAGGCTCGTCAGGCAGAGACCGCGGCTGCGCCCAAGGCCCCCAAGAGCGAGGAAGAGCTGAAGGCGGCGCGCGACGCGCGCTACGCAGCGCGCAAAGCCCGCAAGCGGTGACCCCGCGCGAGCTGATCGGGGTCGCCGAGGTACCCGGGGGACCGCCGCTACGGCTGGTCCGCCACGGCGGCGACTTCATCATCATGCTCGAACGCAACGAACTGATGAGCAGTCGCATGCGCGGTTCGGAAATCGCGCTCGGCACGATGACGTGCGCCCGCCTGGGCAAACTGTCGGCGCCGCGGCTGCTGATCGGCGGCTATGGCATGGGCTTCACGCTGCGGGCCGTCCTGGGCGCGGTGGATGCCGATGCCGAGATCATCGTCGCCGAGCTGGTGCCCGGCATCATCGAATGGGCGCGCGGGCCGATGGCTGCGCTGGCCGAGGGATGCCTCGACGATCCGCGCGTGACGATCCGGATGGGCGACGTGGGCGCGGCAATCGCCGAAGCCGCAGCTGGTCCGGTCAACGGACGATACGACGCGATCCTGCTCGACGTGGACAACGGCCCGGACGGACTGACGCGACAGGAGAACGACGGCCTCTATACGGCACGCGGCCTTGCACGGGCGCGCGCGGCGCTGCGGCCGGGCGGGATCCTGGCCGTGTGGTCGGCGGGAACCGACCCGGCGTTTGCCAAGCGGCTGGCGCAGGGCGGCTTTGCGGTCGACGAAGTGCGGGTGCGCGCACGGGAAAATGGCAAGGGGCCGCAGCACGTCATCTGGTTCGCCCAGGTCTGACCAGGCCCAGCCCCTGCCTCGCGCAGGACATTGCCAACGCGGCAGTTTTCGGCTAACGGCGCCGCTTCCAACGTCATGCGTGGAAACTTGTGCGGGAGGCGTCTGCCCTTTTTGGGGCGGCCGATCGAACCGCTAAACTTGAAACGGGCGAGGCCTTGGTGCCCTGCCCCGATACAGAGTGAGAAACATGGCAAAGAAGATCACCGGCTATATCAAGCTGCAGGTTGCAGCTGGTGCCGCCAACCCGTCGCCGCCGATCGGCCCGGCGCTGGGTCAGCGCGGCGTGAACATCATGGAATTCTGCAAGGCGTTCAACGCGCAGACCGGCGACGTCGAGAAGGGCACCCCCCTTCCCACCGTCATCACCGTCTATGCCGACCGCTCCTTCTCGTTCGAGACCAAGACGCCGCCGGCGACCTACCTTCTCAAGAAGGCAGCGAACCTGAAGTCGGGCTCGAAGGAGCCGGGCAAGGTGACCGCGGGTTCGATCAAGCGTTCGCAGCTGGCCGACATCGCCACCGCGAAGATGAAGGACCTGAACGCCAACGACATCGAGGCAGCGACCAAGATCATCGAAGGCTCCGCCCGCGCGATGGGCCTCGAAGTGGTGGAGGGCTGAGATCATGGCCAAGCTGACCAAGAAGCAGAAGACCTGGACGATCGACAGCGAGAAGCTGCACGGCGTTGACGAGGCAATCGCCCTGGTGAAGTCCAACGCGACCGCCAAGTTCGACGAGACCGTCGAAGTGTCGCTGAATCTGGGTGTCGATCCGCGCCACGCCGACCAGATGGTCCGCGGCGTCGTGACCCTGCCCAAGGGCACCGGCAAGACCGTCCGCGTGGGCGTGTTCGCTCGCGGCGCCAAGGCTGACGAAGCCACGGCAGCCGGTGCGGACGTCGTCGGCGCCGAGGACCTGATGGAAGCCATCCAGGGCGGCAAGATCGACTTCGATCGCTGCATCGCGACCCCGGACATGATGGGCCTGGTCGGCCGTCTCGGTAAGGTGCTGGGTCCCAAGGGCCTGATGCCGAACCCGAAGCTCGGCACCGTGACCATGAACGTCGCAGCCGCCGTCGAAGCCGCCAAGGGTGGCCAGGTCGAGTACCGCGTCGAAAAGGCCGGCATCATCCACTCCGGGATCGGCAAGGCATCGTTCCCGGCCGAGGACCTGCGCGCCAACTTCGACGCGCTGGTCGACGCCGTGGTCAAGGCCAAGCCGGCTGGCGCCAAGGGCAAGTACCTCAAGAAGGTTGCGCTCTCGTCGTCGATGGGCCCGGGCGTGAAGGTGGACGTGGCCGAGGTCGCAACCGCCTGATCCCTTCGGGATACGGACGAAACGAAGAGGGCCGGGAGCAATCCCGGCCCTTTTTCTTTGAACCCACGGCACGACGCGGCTTTCCCGTCGGCAGCCCAGGTTTTTGCCGAGGCTTCTCCAGCACTTCGCTGACCCTATACGGAACAGTACGTATGTCTTTCGCCGCCCGGACGGGTGGATGCTCCCCTTCCAGAACAAGCGCCGGCCGATGAGGACCGGCAGGCCCTGAAACGGGGCAGAAGGGGACAATAATGACACGCATCCGCGTTCCGATGGCCGTGCTGCGGCTTGCCGCGTCCACCCTTGCGATCGCGCTGGCCGGCAGTGCCGCCGCGCAAACCTCCACACCCGCGGATGCGGATACGCCAGCGGCCGACCAGAACCAGATCGGCGCGCCCCAGACCGAAGCCCCGGATCCCCAGCAGGAGGACACCGGCGGGGAAGTGGTCGTCACCGGCTCCCGCATCGCCCGCCCCACCCTCGATTCGCCGATCCCCGTCACCAGCCTGACCGGGGCGGATCTGACCCGAACCGGCTCGATCGCGGTGGGCGACGTGCTCAACGACCTTCCGCAGCTGCGCTCGACCTACAGCCAGGCGAACTCCACCCAGTTCATCGGCACGTCGGGCCTGAACCTCCTCGATCTTCGCGGCCTCGGCGTCACCCGCACGCTGGTGCTGGTCAACGGCCGCCGCCACATCACCGCCTCGGAAGGGGACTTCCTGGTCGACGTCAACACGATGCCGACCGACCTGCTGGAGCGGGTCGACATCGTGACCGGCGGCAGTTCGGCCGTCTACGGCTCCGACGCGATGGCCGGCGTCGTCAACTTCGTGATGAAGCGCGACTTCGACGGCGTCACCCTGAACGCGCATGGCGGCGTCAGCGATCGCGGCGATCGCGGGACCTATCGCCTCTCAGGCACCTTCGGAAAGAACTTCTCAGAGGGTCGCGGCAACGTCGCGGTCGACCTCGCGTACAACCAGCAGAACCTGCTGACCTATCTGGACCGGCCCGGCCTGACCGGCGCCTTGACCGGTCGCCGCCAGTTCCAGCTCGTCAACAATCCCGCGCTCGATGATAACCTGCCGGACCGCGTCTACCTCAACCGGGTTCACAGCTACGGCTACGACAACGGCGGCAACTTCATCGCGTATAACGGGTCCAGTTCCCGTGCGTGCGGAGGCGGCGTCGCCGGGGCCTGCCTCCCCAATGGCTTCCCGCGGATCTTCGGCTTCAACCCGAGCGGCGGCCTGTACGAATATAACTACGGGGAGGACTTCCGGCCCGCCGGCTCCAACAACAACAACAACGGCGACGGCGCCATTCTCAACGATCGCGGGACGCTGACCCCTTCGCTCAAGCGCTACGTCGCCAATCTCTTCGCACATTACGACGTCTCCGACGCCTTCAAGCCGTTCCTGGAAGCCAAGTTCGTGCGCGTCGAGAGCTTCAACCAGGGCACGCCCACGTTCGGCACGGGCGGATCGCAGGGTGCTACGGGTGAAGGAGAGACCTTCCTGGGATCGGGTGTTCCGATCTACTTCGACAACCCGTTTCTTCAGCCGGCTGCCGCGGCTACGATCCGCTCGCTGCTGCCCGCGGGGTCGGAGTATTTCCGCCTGAACCGCAACAACAACGATCTCGGCACGAGGGACGAGTACGACCGCCGCGACACCTACCGCGTCGTGGTCGGCGCCGAGGGCACGTTCAACGAGGACTGGAAGTACGACTTCGCCGTCAATTACGGCGAATTCCACAGCCGTTCGCGCTTCTACAACAACCGGATCGAATCCCGCTTCCTGAACGCAGTCGATGCGGTCCGTAACGCGGCCGGACAGATCGTTTGCCGGATCAATCAGGTGACGGTGACAGATCCGGGCTGCGTGCCCTTGAACCTGTTGGGCAATGGTGCGCCCAGCCAGGCAGCGCGGGACTATATCAACACCACGTCCAGGCGCCGGGGCAAGGCGACCGAGCTCGACATCAGCGCCAACCTGGTCGGCGACAGCTCCCAGTGGTTCGAACTGCCCGGCGGGCCGGTCCGGTTTGCGGTGGGAGCAGAGTATCGGCGGGAGACCGCAAGCTACTCCTATGATGACCTCGTCAAGTCGGGCGACACCTTCCTGAACGCCATTCCCGACTTCGACCCGCCGTCCTTCGCAGTCAAGGAAGCCTATGGCGAGCTCGAGCTCCCGATCCTTCGCAACGTGCGCTTTGCTGACGAACTCACGATCAACGGCGCGGTGCGCGTAGCGGACTATAAGGGGGCGACCGGGACGGTCTGGGCCTGGAACGCCGGCGGCATTTACGCGCCCATCCCCGACATCAAGTTCCGCGTGAACTATTCGAAGTCGGTCCGCGCTCCCACGCTCAGCGACCTCTACGCATCCCCGTCACAGGACTTCAACCTGCTGAACGACCCGTGCGACGTGAACTTCATCGACACCGGGCGACCGAGCCGGCCGGCGAACTGCGCTGCCGCGGGCGTACCGGTAGGCTTCGTCAACGACATCGCCCGCGCCGGAAGCATCGAGTTCCTGTCAGGCGGCAATCCCAATCTGGAAGCCGAGCGTTCGCGCAGCTGGACCTATGGCTTCATCGTCCAGCCTCGGTTCGCGCCGGGCCTCGCGATCACGGCGGACTATTACAACATCCGCATCAAGAACGTGATCAGTCCGGTCGATGCGCAGACGATCCTGGATGCCTGCTACGATGCGCCGTCGCTGGACAATGCGTTCTGCTCGCTGATCTTCCCACGCCAGCCCAACAGCTATTTCGCACGCCCGGCACTGCTTCAGAGCACGGTGAACTTTTCGGCGCTGGTGGCGAAGGGCATCGACCTCGACATATTGTACAACCATCGCTTCGACGGGGATAACCGCCTGGCCCTGCGGGTCATCGGCAACTGGGTGCAGAACCGCACCGACTTCCCTTACATCGACAATCCGGAACAGCCGGACCGAGTGAAGGGCGAGTTGGGCGACCCGATCTGGAACGTGAACTTCTCGGCCGACTTCACGCACAAGCAGTTCACGCTCGGCTATCAGCTCCGCTACATCGGGCGTCAGTCGATCACCGATTGGGAGGCGCAGCATGCCTATGACGGCAACCCGCCGCTCGATCCGGACTATGCGAACGTGGTCTACTATCCGCGCGTGTTCTACCATGCGCTGCGCGCCTCGGCGGAGGTGAACAACAATTTCCGCTTCTATGGCGGCGTCGACAACCTCACCAACAAGCGGCCGCCCTATGGGCTGCTCGGCAATGGTGCGAACGACGCCATCTTCGATAACGTCGGCCGGTTCTTCTACATCGGCGCATCCGTCAAGATGTAGGCGGGACCACGTCAGCGGACGCAAGACCGGCAGGAGTATCGTCCTGCCGGCTCTTTCTTGCGGGCGCGCCCGGCCGTTCTACTTCGCTGCAAACCGCACGCCCTCGGTACCATATACCTCCGGCATCCAGTCCCGGGTCACCAGGACGGTGTCGCCCTTCCGGACCTGTGCGAAGAGGAGGGCGGCGAATTCGTCGGGAACGCCGATGCAGCCGTGGGTCGCGTAGCGGCCATCGACGTCCTCGCCCGATCCGTGGATGGCGATCCCGTCCCAGGTGAGCCGCAGCATGTACGGCATGGGCGCGTTGTAGAGGTTGGAAACATGGTCGCGATTCTTCTCGAGGATCGGGAAGCTGCCGGTGGGCGTAGGCTTGTGGTCGGCCCCATAGATGAGCAGCGTCCGCCCGATCTCCACCCCACCCCGATAGACGTAGAGCCGCTCGCGGCGCAGATCGGCGACGATGGCAAGCTTTCCCGGCGGCACGCCTTCTGGGGCCCAGAGATATTCGCCGGGTTGAAGCGTGCCGCCCGTTTCCATGACGCTCACCACCCGTGGCTGCGCAGGTGCGGCGCGCGCCGGCACCGCCAACAGCGCGCCGCCGGCGAGCATGGAAGCAAGAAGAAGGGAACGGGCAACACGCATCGAACAGGCTCCGGGCCGCGGCACCACACCGCGGGCGCAGCTCTTAACGGTTTGTTTACCAGTTTTGCTCCGCCGCGCACCTGTCGGTGCCAAGCCGTTGGCGCTGCCCTGTTTCACCGGGGGACAGCTGACGGTTTTGCTTGCTTCGTCGCGCCGGTCTGCTATGGGCGCCAGCTGATCCGGCACGCGCTTGCGTCCGGCTCGCCGTCCGAGACAGCAGGTGCCGGCTTCCGGCTTAATGTCCTGCCTAGACGGGGAATGCGATTCTTTCCTGGTTCCGCGCAAGCGGCGCCGGGTCCGCCATCGGGTTGATCCGTTGGCACCAGAGCCCATGCCCCTCGGACACGTCGCCCCCGGTGGTTCGCCACCGGGACATGTACCGGGCTGTGCCTCGCGCTCAGCCCATTTGTGAGGAGAACGGCATGGATCGCGCTCAAAAGAGTGAGCTGGTATCCGAGCTGAACCGCACCTTCAACGAGGTCGGCGTGGTGGTCATCACCCGCAACCTCGGGATGACCGTCGCCCAGTCGACGGCACTCCGCACGAAGATGCGCGAAGCCGGCGCCAGCTACAAGGTCGCGAAGAACCGCCTTGCCAAGATCGCAGCGGAAGGCACCGATTACTCGGTTATCGCCGACCTGCTGACCGGGCCGACCGCGCTTGCGACGTCTGCCGATCCCGTGGCTGCTGCCCGGGTCGTCAACGACTTCGCCAAGACCACGGACAAGCTCGAGATCGTTGGCGGGGCGATGGGCGGCCAGCTTCTCGACGCGGAAGGCATCAAGGCTCTGGCCGGGCTGCCGTCGCTCGACGAGCTGCGCGCAAAGATCGTGGGGCTCATCGTGGCACCTGCGACCAAGCTCGCGACCATCACCCAGGCACCGGCGGCTCAGATCGCCCGCGTGCTTGCGGCGCATGCGGACAAGGAACAGGAGGCCGCCTGATCGGCGCCCCTGCCCTGACTATCAACCCGAACTATCTGTTTTTGGAGACTACACATGGCTGACCTGAACGCGATCGTCGACCAGCTGAGCGAACTGACTGTCCTCGAGGCCGCTGAGCTCTCGAAGCTGCTCGAAGAGAAGTGGGGCGTCTCGGCCGCTGCTGCGGTTGCAGCTGCTCCGGCTGCTGGCGGCGCTGCTGGCGGCGCTGCTGCTGCTGAAGAGAAGACCGAGTTCGACGTGATCCTCACCGGCGACGGTGGCAAGAAGATCAACGTCATCAAGGAAGTCCGCGCGATCACCGGCCTGGGCCTGACCGAAGCGAAGGCTCTCGTCGAGGGCGCGCCGAAGCCGATCAAGGAAGGCATCGCCAAGGACGAAGCCGAGAAGATCAAGGCTCAGATCGAAGGCGCCGGCGGCACCGTCGAAGTCAAGTAAGCGACGTCCGGCATACGCCGGACGGCACTTGCCGACACAGGAAGGGGCGGTTCCGCAAGGAACCGCCCCTTTTCTTGTGCGTGCAAGGCCCACGAAGAGTAGAGCGTCGGGACGAGGGTTGAGGACGCCGCCGCCCCACGGGGAAGATACGGCCAGAACCGCGCAGGGGTTGGGAGACGCCCCGAACCCTCAGCGCGACAATGGGACGGTCAGTCCCGCCGCACCTCGCCGTGCATGCGCGCTTCGAGGCGGTCGACCATGCGATCACCGCGATCGACGAACACCGGCGCAAGCTTTTCGCTGTCGGCGATCTGCCGGCCGACCACAAAGGCGACGCGAGTGCGGGCTTCCTGACCGTCTGCCCAGCGATAGCGCGCGTCGATGGCCATGACCGGCACGAAGAAGCGCCGCTCGCCCGCGGTGAGCACCGCCACATTGGCGAGCGGCAGGGAAACGGTGGCCTCCACCTTGCGGGCCTCGTGCGGCTCCAGCGGGAACGGCTGCAGCATCGCGTGCGGCGGCACCTCTGCAAAGAAGCGCTCGATCAGTGCGTCCTGATCCGGGCTGGCGCTGAACATGGCGGTCGCGAAGCGCAGCTCGGACACGGCCATGTCGGTCGGGTTCCCGGCGCCGAGCTCGAACCGCACGACCGCCTTGTCGCCCTCGGTCCCCATCGCGAAGGGAAGGAAGGAGAAGTCGAGCGGCGGATGCTCGACCTTCGGCGCGGGCGGCGGCGTGCGGAACGCGGTCGACACGACAAGGCCCTCCGGCTCGGCGACTGGCCGCGTGAGGAAGCTGGGCGTGGCCGGCAGCGACTCCGGCTGCACCTCCGGAGAAGCGGGCACGCTTGCGGGCGTCGTCTCGACCGGCCGCTTCAGGAAGCGCGGCTCGGCAGGAGCAGGATCGACCGGCGCGACGGGCTCCACCTTTGCGACGGCAGGCGCGACTGGGGCGACCGGGGTAGCAGGAGGCGCGGCTTCAACGACCTCTTCCACTTCGTCCTCGGGTTTGCGACGGCGCCAGAACAGCAAGGCGGCGAGTGCCGCGACCGCCCCTACGGCAAGCAGGACCCACAGCAGCGAACTGCGCGAGCCGCCCTCCGCAGGCTCGATGGGCGCAGCAGGCACCACGTCCATTTCGGGCGTGGGCTCAGCCACGGGCTCAGGCGCGGCTTCGATTACCGGTTCCGGTTCGGGCCCGACCGCGGGGGCTGCGACGGGAGCCGGCTCCGACGTGGCTGTTGCGACCGGGCTGGGTGTCGCCGCCGGCGTCGGGCGAGCGCGCGGAGCCGGGGTCGCAGCAGGTGCCGGGGTCGGTTCGGCAGCTGCGCGGGGAGCCGGGGTCCGCCGGCGAACCGGCTCGGCCGGCGACGGCTGGGACTCCGGATCGGTCACGCTGTTACCCGGCGGCAGCGTCCAGGGCAGCGGGATCGGTGCGGGCGCGGCGTCCTGCGCTGCGGCGGCCACGGGCATGAACAGAACGGCGGATGCAGCAAGGGCGCGGATGGTCATGCCCCGCCAACGCCGATCCGCGCGCTCGCCGCCAGCACCTCCGACACCCGTGCGCGACGAACCGTGCCATCTCCGCGCCAGATTGAAGTCGGTGGCAGGACGCCGGATAAAAGCAGGTAGGGCGCGTTTCGATTTCCAAGCGCGCGATTTCATTGACACTTTGTCCCTGCTCTCCTATATCGCGGCTCTGCCTCACGATCGGGAAATGATGCGTCGTCGCGCAACGCATTGGACGAATGGATCGGCCGAGGTCTTTCGAGACGCCCTGAAGCTGCGGTCCCACCGGGGATGACGCGGCTTTTTGCGTCTCGTTTGCGCACCTGCCCGGGCTTTCTCGGGCGCGAAATTTGACCAAGCGAGGCGACCTACTCCCATGGCGACCAAGGCAATCGAGAACGGCACCGCGAAGCGCCGTATCCGCAAGGTGTTCGGCAACATCCACGAAGTGGTGCAGATGCCGAACCTGATCGAGGTCCAGCGCGAGAGCTACGAGCAGTTCCTGCGTTCCGATCCGTCGACGGGCTATGTCTCGGGCCTCGAGAAGACGCTGCGCAGCGTCTTCCCGATCCGCGACTTCGCCGGCACGGCCGAACTCGACTTCGTGACCTACGAGCTCGAGTCGCCCAAGTTCGACGTGGAAGAGTGCCGCCAGCGCGGCATCACCTATGCGGCGCCGATGCGCGTGACGCTTCGCCTCATCGTGTTCGAGGTCGATCCCGATACGGAAGCCCGGTCGGTGCTCGATATCAAGGAGCAGGACGTCTACATGGGCGACATGCCGCTCATGACCGAGAACGGCACCTTCTTCATCAACGGCACCGAGCGCGTCATCGTCTCGCAGATGCACCGGTCGCCGGGCGTGCTGTTCGACCATGACCGTGGCAAGACCCACGCGTCGGGCAAGTACCTGTTCGCCGCGCGCGTCATCCCGTACCGCGGCTCGTGGCTCGACTTCGAGTTCGACGCCAAGGACATCGTCAACGTCCGCATCGACCGCAAGCGCAAGCTGCCGGTGACGACGCTGCTGTACGCCCTGGGCCTCAACAGCGAGGAAATCCTCAACCACTTCTACAACCGCGTGACCTTCGTCCGCGGCCAGGGTGGCTGGCAGATTCCGTACGCGGCCGAGAATTGGCGCGGTCAGAAGCCGGCGTTCGACATCGTCGACGCGAAGTCGGGCGAGGTCATCTTCCCGGCCGGCCAGAAGATCAGCCCGCGCGCCGCGAACAAGGCAGTCAAGGACGGCCTGACCGACCTGCTGATCCCGACCGAGGAAATCTTCGGCCGCTACAGCGCGTTCGACCTGATCAACGAGCAGACCGGCCAGATCTACATCGAGGCGGGCGACGAAGTGTCGGCCGAGAACCTCGAGCTGCTCGACCAGGCCGGCATCGATCGCATCGAGCTGCTCGACATCGACCATGTCACCACCGGTCCGTGGATCCGCAACACGCTCAAGGTCGACAAGGCCGAGGAGCGCGAGCAGGCCCTGTCCGACATCTATCGCGTCATGCGCCCCGGCGAGCCGCCGACGCTGGAAACCGCGGAGTCGCTGTTCGGCGGCCTGTTCTTCGATCCCGAGCGCTACGACCTGTCGGCCGTGGGCCGCGTGAAGCTGAACATGCGCCTCGACCTGGACGCCGATGACACGGTGACCACGCTGCGCACCGAGGATCTGCTGGCCGTCATCAAGACGCTGGTCGACCTGAAGGACGGCAAGGGCGAAGTCGACGACATCGACAACCTCGGCAACCGTCGCGTGCGTTCGGTGGGCGAACTGCTGGAGAACCAGTATCGCGTCGGCCTGCTCCGCATGGAGCGCGCCGTGAAGGAGCGCATGAGCTCGGTGGACGTGTCCACCGTGATGCCGAACGACCTGATCAACGCGAAGCCCGCGGTTGCCGCGGTGCGCGAGTTCTTCGGTTCGTCGCAGCTGTCGCAGTTCATGGACCAGACCAACCCGCTTTCCGAAGTGACGCACAAGCGTCGCGTTTCGGCGCTCGGGCCGGGCGGCCTCACGCGTGAGCGTGCAGGCTTCGAAGTCCGCGACGTTCACCCGACCCACTACGGCCGTATCTGCCCGATCGAAACGCCGGAAGGCCCGAACATCGGTCTGATCAACTCGCTGGCGAGCTTCTCGCGCGTCAACAAGTATGGCTTTATCGAGACGCCGTACCGCAAGGTCATCGACGACCGGGTGACCGACGAAGTCGTCTACCTGTCGGCAATGGAAGAGCAGAAGCACACGGTCGCGCAGGCGAACGCAGAGCTCGACTCCGAGGGACGCTTCGTCGAGGAGCTGATCTCGGCTCGCCAGGGCGGCGAGTTCCTGATGGCGATGCGCGATCAGATCACCCTGATGGACGTCAGCCCCAAGCAGCTGGTGTCGGTCGCGGCCTCGCTCATTCCGTTCCTGGAGAACGATGACGCGAACCGCGCGCTGATGGGTTCGAACATGCAGCGTCAGGCCGTACCGCTGGTACAGGCCGAGGCTCCGTTCGTGGGCACCGGCATGGAAGAGACCGTTGCCCGGGATTCCGGCGCTGCGATCTCGGCCAAGCGCGCCGGCGTGGTGGACCAGGTCGATGCGACCCGCATCGTGATCCGCGCCACCGGCGACGTCGACGCGAACGAGAGCGG
The DNA here is from genome assembly GCF_049311085.1 of Sphingomonas sp. 3-13AW. Lineage (NCBI taxonomy): Bacteria > Pseudomonadati > Pseudomonadota > Alphaproteobacteria > Sphingomonadales > Sphingomonadaceae > Sphingomonas > Sphingomonas sp. 3-13AW. The sequence goes on from NZ_JASNVZ010000015.1 coordinate 24,393, forward strand.
CGTGGACATCTACACGCTGATGAAGTTCCAGCGTTCGAACCAGTCGACCTGCATCAACCAGCGTCCGCTGGTGAAGGTGGGCGACGTGGTGAACGCCGGCGACGTGCTGGCCGACGGTCCTTCGACCGAGTTCGGCGAGCTGGCGCTGGGCCGCAACGCGCTCGTCGCGTTCATGCCCTGGAACGGCTACAACTACGAGGACTCGATCCTGATCTCCGAGCGCATCGTGAAGGACGACGTGTTCACGTCGATCCACATCGATGAGTTCGAGGTCATGGCCCGCGACACCAAGCTCGGGCCCGAGGACATCACCCGCGACATCCCCAATGTCGGCGAGGAAGCGCTTCGCAACCTCGACGAAGCGGGCATCGTCTATGTGGGTGCCGAGGTCGAGCCGGGCGATATTCTCGTCGGCAAGATCACGCCGAAGGGCGAAAGCCCGATGACGCCGGAAGAAAAGCTCCTGCGCGCCATCTTCGGTGAAAAGGCCTCCGACGTTCGCGACACCTCGCTGCGCCTGCCGCCGGGCGTTGCCGGCACGATCGTCGACGTTCGCGTCTTCAATCGCCACGGCATCGACAAGGACGAGCGCGCGATGGCGATCGAGCGCGAGGAGATCGAGCGCCTGAAGAAGGACTCGGACGACGAGCGCACGATCCTCAACCGTGCGACCTGGAGCCGCCTGCGCGAGATGCTGCTCGACCAGACCGCCACTGCAGCGCCCAAGGGCGTCCGCAAGGGCGTGGTGATCGACAGCGAGGTGCTCGACAGCGTCGATCGCCACGAGTGGTGGAAGTTCGCGGTTGCGGACGACACCGTCCAGTCGAACCTGGAAGCCGTGAAGGCCCAGTACGACGAGGCTGCCCGCAAGATCCGCGAGAAGTTCGAGGATCGCCGCGAGAAGCTGGAGCGTGGTGACGAGCTACCGCCGGGCGTGCTCAAGATGGTCAAGGTCTTCGTCGCGGTGAAGCGCAAGCTGCAGCCGGGCGACAAGATGGCCGGCCGTCACGGCAACAAGGGCGTCATCTCGCGCATCCTGCCGCAGGAGGACATGCCGTTCCTGGAAGACGGCACCCCCGTCGACCTGGTGCTCAACCCGCTGGGCGTGCCGTCGCGCATGAACGTCGGTCAGATCTTCGAGACCCACCTGGGCATGGCCGCACGCGGTCTTGGCCGGCAGGTCACCGAAGCGCTGGAGCAGTGGCGTGAGGCCAATCCGAACCCCGCGACCGGCGCGATGCCGGATGCGGTCAAGGATCGCCTCAAGGTCATCTACGGCGAGCAGTACCACGCCGAGATCGACGCGCGGGACGGCGAGGAGATCGTCGAGCTGGCGCAGAACCTGAAGAACGGCGTGCCGATGGCGACGCCGGTGTTCGACGGGGCGCGCGAGCCGGACGTGTCGCGGATGCTGGAACTGGCAGGGCTCGACCCGTCGGGTCAGGTCACGCTCTACGACGGGCGCACCGGTGACGCGTTCGACCGCAAGGTGACCGTGGGCTACATCTACATGCTGAAGCTCCACCACCTCGTGGACGACAAGATCCACGCGCGTTCGATCGGGCCGTACAGCCTCGTCACCCAGCAGCCGCTGGGCGGTAAGGCGCAGTTCGGCGGCCAGCGCTTCGGCGAGATGGAGGTCTGGGCCCTGCAGGCGTATGGCGCAGCCTACACCTTGCAGGAGATGCTGACGGTGAAGTCCGATGACGTGGTCGGCCGCACCAAGGTCTACGAAGCGATCGTCAAGGGCGACGACACCTTTGAGGCCGGCATTCCCGAGAGCTTCAACGTGCTCGTCAAGGAAATGCGGTCGCTGGGCCTCAACATCGAGCTCAAGGCACTCGAGGAAGACGACGGTCTCGCCGAGGCGGCGGAATAACGGCCAGGGGCGCTGCCAACGCGGCGCCCCTCCCCGTTTCGCCCGGAGTTTTGCCCCCTAGAGGGATTACGACATGAACGAACTGACCAACTTCGCGAATCCGGTCCAGAAGCCGGAGACCTTCGACCAGATCCAGATCGGCATCGCCTCCCCGGAGCGCATCCGTTCCTGGTCGTTTGGCGAGATCAAGAAGCCCGAGACGATCAACTATCGCACGTTCAAGCCCGAGCGTGACGGCCTGTTCTGCGCGCGCATCTTCGGTCCGATCAAGGACTATGAGTGCCTGTGCGGCAAGTACAAGCGCATGAAGTACAAGGGCATCGTCTGCGAGAAGTGCGGCGTCGAGGTCACCGTCTCGAAGGTCCGCCGCGAGCGCATGGGCCACATCGAGCTGGCCGCACCGGTCGCCCACATCTGGTTCCTGAAGTCGCTGCCGTCGCGCATCGGCCTGCTGCTCGACATGCAGCTCAAGCAGCTGGAGCGCGTGCTCTACTTCGAGAGCTACATCGTGATCGAGCCGGGCCTGACCAGCCTCGAGAAGTACCAGCTCCTCACCGAGGACGAGCTGCTCGAGGCGCAGGACCAGTTCGGCGAGGACGCCTTCTCCGCCGGCATCGGCGCCGAGGCGGTCAAGACCATGCTCATGGAGCTCGACCTCGAGGGCGAGCGCGAGGACCTTCTGAAGGAACTCGCCGAGACCAAGTCCGAGCTGAAGCCCAAGAAGATCATCAAGCGCCTGAAGGTCGTCGAGAGCTTCATCGATTCCGGCAACCGCCCGGAATGGATGATCCTGGACGTCGTTCCGGTCATCCCGCCCGAGCTGCGCCCGCTGGTGCCGCTGGACGGCGGTCGCTTCGCGACGTCGGATCTGAACGATCTGTATCGCCGCGTGATCAACCGTAACAACCGCCTCAAGCGCCTGATGGAGCTGCGTGCGCCGGACATCATCGTCCGCAACGAAAAGCGCATGCTGCAGGAAGCCGTCGACGCCCTGTTCGACAACGGCCGTCGCGGCCGCACGATCACGGGTGCCAACAAGCGTCCGCTCAAGTCGCTGTCCGACATGCTCAAGGGCAAGCAGGGCCGCTTCCGTCAGAACCTGCTCGGCAAGCGCGTCGACTATTCGGGTCGTTCGGTCATCGTGACCGGTCCGGAGCTCAAGCTGCACCAGTGCGGTCTTCCCAAGAAGATGGCGCTCGAGCTGTTCAAGCCGTTCATCTACGCACGTCTCGATGCCAAGGGTCTGTCCATGACCCTGAAGCAGGCGAAGAAGTGGGTCGAAAAGGAGCGCAAGGAAGTCTGGGACATCCTGGACGAGGTGATCCGCGAGCATCCCGTGATGCTCAACCGCGCACCTACGCTCCACCGTCTCGGCATCCAGGCGTTCGAGCCGGTGCTGATCGAGGGCAAGGCGATCCAGCTGCACCCGCTCGTCTGCTCGGCCTTCAACGCCGACTTCGACGGTGACCAGATGGCCGTCCACGTGCCGCTTTCGCTGGAAGCCCAGCTCGAAGCGCGCGTGCTGATGATGTCGACCAACAACATCCTCAGCCCCGCGAACGGCAAGCCGATCATCGTGCCGTCGCAGGACATGGTCCTGGGTCTCTACTACATCTCCATGGAGAAGCAGAACGAGCCCGGCGAAGGCATGATGCTGTCGGACATGGCGGAGGTGCACCAGGCACTGCACGCCGGCGCCGTCACGCTGCACACCAAGATCATCAGCCGCGTTCCGCAGACTGATGAGAACGGCGTGCAGTACATGAAGCGCGTGGAGACCACCCCGGGCCGCATGCTGCTGGGTGAGACGCTGCCGAAGTCGTCGAAGGTCCCGTTCGAGACCGTCAACCGCCTCCTCACCAAGAAGGACGTGGGCGACGTGATCGACGAGGTCTATCGTCACACCGGCCAGAAGGAGACCGTGCTGTTCGCCGACGCGATCATGGCACTGGGCTTCCGTCACGCGTTCAAGGCGGGCATCTCGTTCGGCAAGGACGACATGATCATTCCGGACGCCAAGGTCGGCCTCGTCGATGAGACGCGCGCGCTCGTGAAGGATTACGAGCAGCAGTATCAGGACGGCCTGATCACGCAGCAGGAGAAGTACAACAAGGTGATCGACGCCTGGAGCCGTTGCGGCGACCAGGTGGCGGCAGCCATGATGGACGAGATCCGGGCGGTGAAGCATGACGAGAACGGTCGTGAGAAGCCGGTCAACGCGATCTACATGATGGCGCACTCGGGTGCTCGTGGTTCGGCAGCGCAGATCAAGCAGCTGGCGGGCATGCGCGGCCTGATGGCCAAGCCTTCGGGCGAGATCATCGAGACGCCGATCATCTCGAACTTCAAGGAAGGCCTGACCGTCCTTGAGTACTTCAACTCGACCCACGGCGCTCGTAAGGGCCTCGCGGATACCGCGCTGAAGACCGCCAACTCGGGGTACCTCACCCGCCGCCTCGTCGATGTGTCGCAGGATTGCGTCATCATGGAAGAGGATTGCGGTACCGAGCGTGCGCTCGAAATGAAGGCGATCGTCCAGGGCGGTTCGACCATCGCGTCGCTCGGCGAGCGCATCCTGGGCCGCACCACGGCCGAGGACGTGGTCGACACCAAGACCGGCGAGGTCGTCATCCCTTCGGGCACGCTGCTCGACGAGGCGATGATCACGCAGATCGAGGCGCTGAACGTCCCGGGCATGAAGATCCGCAGCCCGCTCGTCTGCGAGGCCAAGATCGGCGTGTGCGGCAAGTGCTACGGGCGCGATCTCGCCCGCGGTACGCCGGTGAACATCGGCGAAGCGGTCGGCGTCATTGCGGCGCAGTCGATCGGTGAGCCGGGCACGCAGCTGACGATGCGTACCTTCCACATCGGCGGTGCGGCACAGCTCAACGAGCAGTCGAACCTGGAAGCGCCGGTCGACGGCAAGGTCGAGTATCGCGACCTGCGCGTCATCATGGACCAGCGTGGCCGCCGCGTGGTGCTCAGCCGTTCGGGTGAGCTCGCGATCGTCGACATGGACGGCCGCGAACTGTCGGTGGATCGCATCCCGTACGGTGCTTACGTACTGTGCGACGATGGCCATATCGCGAGCGCGGGCGACCGCATCGCGGAGTGGGATCCGTTCACCATGCCGGTGATCACCGAGAATCCGGGTACCGTGAAGTACCAGGACCTCATCGACGGCAAGACCCTGACCGAACAGGCCGACGAAGCGACGGGCATCACCCAGCGCGTCGTCACCGAATATCGCGGCAAGTCGAAGGAGGATCTGCGTCCTCGCCTGACCCTGCTCGACGAGAATTCGGGTGAGGCCGGCCGCTACATGCTGGCGGCAGGCGCCACGCTGTCGGTCGAGGATGGTGCGCAGGTTCAGGGCGGTGACGTTCTGGCCCGTGTCAGCCGCGAGGCTGCCAAGACCCGCGACATCACCGGCGGTCTGCCGCGCGTCGCCGAGCTGTTCGAGGCACGCAAGCCGAAGGAGAATGCGATCATCGCAAAGGTCTCCGGCCGTGTCGTGTTCGGCAAGGACTATAAGGCGAAGCGCAAGATCGGCATCCAGCCGGAGGACGGCGGCGAGGTCGTCGAGTATCTGGTGCCGAAGTCCAAGGTGATCGACGTCCAGGAAGGCGACTACGTCAAGCGTGGCGACAACCTGATCGGCGGCAGCCCGGATCCGCACGACATTCTTGAGGTGCTCGGCATCGAGCCGCTCGCGGAATATCTCGTGTCGGAAATCCAGGAAGTCTATCGACTGCAGGGCGTGAAGATCAACGACAAGCACATCGAGGTGATCGTTCGCCAGATGCTGCAGAAGGTCGAGATCACCGACGGTGGCGACACCACCCTGCTCGCGGGCGAACAGCTCGACCGCGACGAGATGGACGAAGCCAACGAGAAGCTGGCCCCGGGCCAACAGCCGGCGCAGGGCAAGCCCATCCTGTTGGGCATCACCAAGGCGTCGCTGCAGACCCGCAGCTTCATCTCGGCCGCCTCGTTCCAGGAGACGACCCGTGTGCTCACCGAGGCTTCGGTGCAGGGCAAGATCGACTCGCTGAACGGCCTGAAGGAAAACGTGATCGTCGGCCGGCTCATCCCGGCGGGTACCGGTGCAGGCATGAACCGCCTGCGCGTTGCGGCTACCAGCCGCGACGTGGCGCTCCGGGCGCAGCAGCGTGCGCTCCAGGCCGCGCTGATCGCGCCCAACAGCGCCGAGGAAGAGCGTGCCGCAGAACGCGCACGCTCGGTCCGCGACGACCAGGGCACGACCGAACCGCTGGCGGCAGTGACGCCCAGCGGCCACGGCACCGACGAAGATGCCGGTGAGTATCTGAACGACTGATCCTTCCAGATCAGACGGAACAACGAAGCCGCTGTCCGGGAGACCGGGCGGCGGCTTTTTTGTTATGTTTTGTGGCTGCAGCGGTGAAACGAGCCATGCCGGCGACGAACTGAGTCGCAGGTTTGCCCGCGCCGACCGGTTTTCCTAATGCCAGCCTCAAAGGGCGGATCGCTCCAAGAAAGGATTAGGAGACCATGTTCAGCACGCTTCTCGTCGCAATGACTCTCAGCACCAACACCATTCCGCTGACCCACGAAGTTCCCGTGGAGGGCACCCCCACCCCGCTGTCGCTGCGCTACGAGGCAGACGTCGCCATCCAGCATCGCCAGGTCGGCACGGTAGCTCCCGGCGGTCGCGGCGACACGCTGCGCTGCCACTGGACGGCCGGCGGCGATGTTCGCCGCACGCTGGTCGGCACCACCGAGGGAGCCGCCACCCGGCAGCTTCCCCTCGCGTCCACTGGTGCGCTCAAGCCGATGAAGGGGCAGCGTCCCGGCTGGTGCGAAACCAACCGTGCCGCTATCGCAGCCTCGGTCGAAGCTGGCATCCCTGCCCTTCGCACGCAGCTGGTCGCGTTCGCCGAGCGCGATCGCACGACCCTGTCCTCGGAGATCAACGATGCGCACGCGCTGTTCCGCACCGGGAGTTAACTCCCGTTCTTTCCTCTTGATCGGCGGCGCCCTGCTTTCATTAGCAGCGGCGCTTCCGGCGTATGCGCAAAGCGAGACGAACCGCTCCACGCTTTCCGTCGAACTCACCACCGATGACCGCCAGCGCGGGATCAGCTGGAGCGACGGCGATGCGAGCCTGCGCGGGTCCGCGAACATCCCGCTCGGCGGGCAGGGCTTCTCGGTGAACGCGTCCGTCGCCACGCTGAACGACAGCCCGCGTCATGGCGGTGCGGCGGTCGGCATCGACCTCGGCGCCAGCTACGCCCAGTATTTCGGGCCGTTTCGCGTCGATGGCGTCATCACCGGCCATTTCTTCCCGGGAAGCGACCGGGCACTCAACTATCTGGAGGTCGGTGGCGGTGCCGGCTTCGCGCTCGGCCCGGCACAGGTCGACGGGTTCGTCCGCTACGCGCCCGATCAGTCGGCGATCGGCGGCGACAATTTCTATGTCGGCGCAGAAGGCCGCATGGGCATACCGGTGACCCCGTTCACGGTCATAGCCGGGATCGGTCACAGCTCGGGCAGCGTGGACAACGCCCAGCGCGCAGCGCGGCTGCGGCCGGGCGGCAGCTATACCGACTGGCGATTGGGCGTGGAGCACGTAACCGGCCCGCTGGTGATCGGCGTCGACTATGTGGACACCGACATTTCGGACCGCGCGATCGTCGCTTCTCGCTATGCGGACGGTCGCAACAGCGACAGCCGGCTGCTCGCCCGGGTCGGCCTCAACTTCTGATCGCAGGTGCGGGGCGTCTAGAGGCGCCCCGCACCAACCCGGCGCGATTGCCTTGCATTTCAGTCGGTTCGAGCGCTGGATGCGCGGATGCTGGACCGCATCTTCACGGCTGTCTCTACCCGGATCGCTGCCGCTGCGGGAAAGCCGCTCACCTTCATGGTCGCGATGGTCGCCATCGTCATCTGGGGCATCACCGGGCCGATCTTCGGCTACTCCGATACCTGGCAGCTGGTGGTCAACACTGCGACCACCATCGTGACCTTCCTGATGGTGTTCCTGATCCAGAATTCGCAGAACCGCGACGCTGCCGCGATGCAGGCGAAGCTCGACGAATTGATCCGCGCGCTGGAAGCCGCGAGAGGCGAGTTCATCGGCATCGAACACCTGACCGACCTTGAGATCGAGAGCATCCGCGCCGCACTTGAGGATGAGGCGCGCGAGCTGTCGGGCAAGGATGGCACTGCCGACGACAGCGTGGGGGCGCTGCTCAAGCGCCGCTAACGGGCTTGCCCGGGCCGGTCGGGCCCCAAGGAGGCCGCGACCGGATCATCCCCGACGAGCGCCAGGATCAGCGATACAGGGCCTGGGCATCCTGCTTGAACGCGGCGCCGCTGTCGTTGCGGCTATAGAACATGTGCCCGCCGGGATAGACGCGCAGCTGGACGCGCTCCGCCTGCCCGAACGCCGGCATCTGGTCGACGATCAGCCGTGACGCGAAGAAGGGGCACGAGAGGTCGTCCCAGCCGTGGACGATCATCACCCGCATCTTGGGATCGTTGGCGATCGCCTTGCGCAGATCGGTGACCGGGGAATCGTCCGGCTTGCCGCGGTCCCAGGCGCGGTTCACCTCATAGGAGAGCGCGTGATAGCGGGCATCGGTCTTCCAGCCGACCTCCCGCGTGACGAAGTCGACCATGGCGCTGGTGGTCGGCGCGATCAGCGCGTCGAGGATCGGGTCGTTGGACTGCTGCTGCGCCGCCCAGGGGAAGGGATCGAAGGCAGTGACGTTGGAGTCATAGACGCTGCCGATCATGCCCTGGCTGCGGTGGATCTCACGCAAGTAGGTGCGGCTGTCGACGCGACCGCCCAGCTTCTGCACCAACGCGGGGTCTAGCCCGGTCAGTTCGGTCACGCGGCGGACGATGCGCGCGGTCGCCTCCGCATCCGAACGGCCGCGCAGCAGGTCGCGGGCATAGTCACCGCGCACATAGTCTTCGACCTCGGCCATCGCCTGGGGCGTCAGTCGCCCCTGCCGCTCCAGGTTCGCCGCCGCCATCGAGGGCAGCTCGATCATCCACGGCAGCGGGGAAAGCGCGGTGGCGTTGTCGCCGGACGCGGGATCCAGGTACGGCGACACCATGATCAGCCCGTTGATGCCGACGCCGATCTGGGACTGGAGTTCATAGGCGATGCGTGGCGCGCGATAGCCGCCATAGCTTTCGCCCATCACATATTTGGGAGAGCGCAGCCGGCCTTCCTTCACCAGCCAGTCGTAGACGACCTTGGAAAGGTACTTGATGTCCGGCTCGTTCGCGTGGAACGCCTTCTTGGTCTCCGCCTCGTCGACCAGGCTGCGGCTGAAGCCGGTGCCGATGGGGTCGATGAACACCAGGTCGGTAAAGTCCAGCCAGCTGTTGGGATTGTCCGTCGCGATCGGAGCGTCAGAGGGCGCATCGCCCTGCCCGCCGAACTGCACCCGCTTGGGCCCAATCGCTCCCAGGTTGAGATAGACCGACGCCGCCCCCGGGCCCCCGTTGAAGGCAAAGGTGACCGCGCGCTGCGCATCGCGGCCGGGCACCGTATAGGCGGTATAGGTGACCTGGCCGATCTCCTTGCCCTTGGCATCGCGCACCGGGATCGTGCCCACTGTCGCCTTGTACGAGAGGGTGCGCCCGCCGATGCGCGCCGACTGGCTGATCGTCTTGTCCTTGGGGAGCGGCGGCAGGCCGGTCTCGTCCTCGGCCTCTTTCTTCTCGACGGTGGTGGTGGTTTCCGCCTTCTGGGCGTGGGCAATGCCGCTCGTGCAGGCAAGCAGCAGGGCGGCGGCAGATACGCGCAGAATCGATCGCAAGTGTTGGGCTCCCCTTCGCAAGGGGAGGAATGTTGCAGCACGGCGACGGCGAGGCAATGGCTCGCGCGCCGCCGCCTGCATCATGCGGCGGCGGCAGTCTCCAGCGCCTCGGACGCTTCCATCCAGCGCACTTCCGCTGCCTCGATCCGCTCCACCAGTTCGGCGCGGCGCTTCATCAATTCCGTCATCGTGAGCTTGGCGAGCGCAGCCGGCGCGTCGGCGGGCGAGAACATCGCCTGGTCGAGCTCGGTGCGCTCCGCGGTGAGCCTTGCCACCTCGCGCTCGGCGGCCTGCGCCTCCTTGCGCAGCGCCTGGCCGCGCTCGCGCGCTTCGGCGGCGGCGCGGCGGTCTTCCTTGCGGTTGGCCTTGCGCTCCGCCTTGTCGGCCTTGCTCCCGCCGCCCAGCACCAGCGCGATATAATCGTCCAGGCTGCCATCGAAGTCGCGCGCGGTACCGCCGTCGACCAGCACCAGCCGGTCGGCCGTCGTCTCCAGCATGTGGCGATCGTGGCTGACCACCACCACGCAGCCGGTATAGGCGTTGAGCGCCTGGATCAGCGCCTCGCGCGCGTCCACGTCGAGGTGGTTCGTCGGCTCGTCGAGGATCAGCATGTGCGGCGCGTCACGGGTGATGAGCGCCAGCGCCAGCCGCGCACGCTCACCGCCGGAGAGCTTGCCGACCAGTGTCGTCGCCTTGTCACCGGAGAAGCCGAAGCGGCCGAGCTGCGCGCGCACTGCCGAGGGCGTCTTGCCCTTCATCAACCGGCTCATATGCTCAAGCGGCGTGTCGCGGGCGTCGAGCTCCTCGACCTGATACTGGGTGAAATAGCCGACCCGCATCTTGGACGAGGAAGCCATGTCCCCCTCCATCGGCGTGAGCTGGGCGGCAAGCAGGCGCGCGAGCGTCGTCTTGCCGTTGCCGTTGCGGCCGAGCAGGCCGATCCGGTCGTCCGGGTCCAGCCGCAGGTTCAGGCGCTTCAGGATCGGCGTGTCGCCATAGCCCACGCTCGCCATGTCGAGCGTCACCAGCGGCGGACGCAGCTCGTCCGGCGCGGGGAAGTCGAAGGACAGCGACGGATCCTCGGCAGCCGATGCGATCGGCGACATGCGCGCCAGTGCCTTGATGCGCGACTGGGCCTGCTTCGCGGTCGAGGCGCGCGCGGAATTGCGGGCGATATAGTCCTGCAGCTTCGCGCGCTGCGCCGCCTGGTTCGCGCGTGCCGCCTCCAGCTGCGCAAGCCGCTCGGCGCGCTGCCGCTCGAACGCGTCGTATCCGCCCGGATAGAGGGTCGCCTTGCCGCCCTGCAAATGGAGGATGTGGTCCACGACGTTATTGAGGAAATCGCGCTCGTGGCTGACGATCAGGATCGTGGCGCGATAGCTTTTCAGGAAATCCTCGAGCCACAGCACCGCCTCCAGGTCGAGGTGGTTCGAGGGCTCGTCGAGCAGCAGCACGTCGGGCTGGCTGAACAGCAGCGCGGCGAGCGCGACGCGCATCCGCCAGCCGCCGGAAAAGCCGTCGAGCGGCGATTGCTGCATCGCTTCATCGAACCCCAGGCCGACGAGGATACGGGCTGCACGCGCCGGCGCCGCATGGGCGTCGATCGCGAGCAGTCGCTCGTGCACCTCGGCCAGCCGGTGCGGGTCCTGCGTGGTCTCGCTCTCCGCCATCAGCGCCGCGCGCTCGGTGTCGGCGGCGAGCACCGTCTCGAACGGGGTGGCGCTGCCCGCGGGTGCTTCCTGCGCGACATAGCCGAGCCGGCTGCCCCGCGGCATCTCGGCGACGCCGCCGTCCGGCTCCAGTTCGCCCGCGATCACGCGTACCAGCGTCGACTTGCCCGCACCGTTGCGGCCGATCAGGCCGACCCGGCTGCCGGGGGGCAGTGCGGCCGACACGCCATCGAGGATTAGCCGCCCACCGAGGCGCACCGTGATTCCATTAAGATTCAGCATCGCTGCCGCCTAGCAGCACAAGCGCGTCTGCGCGAGGGCTGGCGGGAACCACTTGTGCCGCCTAGGCACTCTGTGCATCCGCACAGGCAGGGACGGTCCATGGCGAGCGAAGGCGCGGGCGCGCATATCCGGCACAATATCGTTCTCTATGGCGCGCTGGCGGCGAACCTTGGGATCGGCGTCGCGAAGTTCGTCGCGGCCGGCATCACCGGCTCCTCCTCCATGCTGACGGAGGGGGTCCACTCCGTCGTCGACAGCGGCAACCAGGTGCTGCTTCTCTATGGCCAGAAGCGCGCGCGGCGACCGGCGGATGCCAAGCACCCGTTCGGCTATGGCCGCGAGCTGTACTTCTGGGCATTCGTGGTGGCGCTGCTGATCTTTGCGGTGGGTGCGGGGGTCTCGATCTACGAGGGGTATCTGCACATCCTCGACCCGGAGCCGCTTCGCGATCCCCTGATCAACTATATCGTGCTCGGCATCGCCGTGCTGCTGGAGGGATCATCCTGGACGATCGCCGTGCGGGCGTTCAACGCCAAGCGCAACGGCGCGGGCTGGTGGCAGGCGATCCATGATTCCAAGGATCCGGCCGGGTTCATCGTGCTGTTCGAGGATTCGGCAGCGCTGATCGGCCTGGCGGTGGCGGCCACTGGCGTCTGGGCAAGCCATTATTTCGACGATCCTCGCATCGACGGCGTCGCCTCGATCGTGATCGGCCTGATCCTGGCCGGGGTGGCCGGGTTGCTGGCGCGCGAGGCAAAGGGCCTGTTGATCGGCGAGCGCGCCGACCCGGTGCTGATCGCCCAGGTCCGAAGGGTCGTCGAGGCCAAGCCCGGCATCTCCAGCGTCAACCATATCCGCACCATCCATACCGCGCCCGACGCGGTATTCGTGGCGATCAGCGCCGATTTCGACGATGCGCTGCCGATGGGCGCAGGCGAAACGCTGATCGAGGAGATCGAAACGGAATTGAAGGCGGCGATCCCCACCCTCACCTCGATCTATATCCGACCCGAAAAGCGCGAGCAGGCAATGCTCTCGTACCCCAATCCTGCTGGCTGAATTGATGAACAACCTAGACGCAATCGTGCTCGGCGCAGGCGGCGCCGGACTGATGGCCGCAGCCGTGGCCGGACAGCGCGGCCGCCGGGTCGTGGTCCTCGACCACGCGCCCGAGCCTGGCCGCAAGATCCTGATCTCCGGCGGCGGCCGCTGCAACTTCACCAACCTTGGCACCGCACCCGATCGCTACCTGTCGGCCAACCCGCACTTCGCCAAGTCGGCCCTCGGTCGCTACACCGCGCAGGACTTCCTGGAGATGGTCGAGCGCCACGGCATCGCCTGGCACGAAAAGACGCTCGGGCAGCTGTTCTGCGACGGCTCCGCGCGGCAGATCCTGGCGATGCTGCTGGACGAGTGCGCTGCGGGCGACGTCGCGATCCGGCTGGGCGCGCCGATCCGCGACGTGTCGCATGCCGACGGCCGCTTCACCGTCGTCCACGGCGACACCAGCCTTACCGCGCCGGCGCTGGTGATCGCGACCGGCGGCCCCTCGATCCCCAAGCTCGGCGCGACCGGCTTTGCCTATGATCTCGCCCGCAAGTTCGGGTTGAAGGTGGTGGAGCCGCGCCCGGCGCTGGTTCCCCTGACGCTTCCGGCGGAAGAGGCGCTGTTCCGCTCGCTTTCGGGCGTCGCTACCGAAGTCGTCGCGCGCTGCGGCAAGGCGGCGTTCCGGGAGGCGGCGCTGTTCACCCACCGTGGCCTTTCCGGCCCCGCGATCCTGCAGGTTTCCTCCTATTGGCGGCATCGGGAATCCGTGGGCATCGACTTTCTCCCGGACCGGCGTCCGGGCTGGCTGCTCGAAGCCAAGCGCACGCGCCCGCGCGCCGGGCTGCGCTCGATACTGGGCGCGGCGTTGCCGGACCGGCTGGCGGAAACGCTGGCGGAGCGGCTGGCCATCGCGGGCGAACTCGGCAACCAGAGAGACGCGACCCTGCGAGAGGTGGAGCAACGGCTTTCGGACTGGCGCTTCGTCCCCGACGGGACGGAGGGCTTCGCCAAGGCGGAAGTGACGGTGGGCGGCATCGCCACCGATGGGCTGTCCTCCCGGACGATGGCGGCGCGCCACCTGCCCGGGCTCTACGTCGTCGGGGAAGCCATGGACGTGACCGGCTGGCTTGGCGGCTACAACTTCCAATGGGCGTGGGCGAGCGGCTGGGCAGCGGGCCAGGCGCTGTGAGCGACGGGCTGAAGCGCAGCTTCCCGCCGGTCGTGGACGCGGCCACGCGCGTGCTGGTGCTGGGCAGCCTGCCGGGCGAGCGTTCGCTGGCGGCGCAACGCTATTACGCGCACCCCCAGAACCAGTTCTGGCAGTTGATGTCGCCGGTCGCGGGGCAGGACCTGGTACCCCTCGACTATGCGGCGCGGTTGTCGGCGCTGCTCGCGGCCGGGATCGGCTTGTGGGACGTGGTCGCGCAGGCGCGGCGGACCGGCAGCAGCGACGCGGCGATCCGCGACCTTGCCGCCAACGACCTCGCGTCCCTGGTGGAGACGCTGCCGCGGCTGCGTGCGATCGGTTTCAACGGCGCCACGGCGCTCCGCCACGGGGTGGCGCAGCTCGGCGCGGCGGCGAACACCTACGCGATCGTCGCACTGCCTTCGAGCAGCCCGCTGCACACCGTCGGCGTCGCGGCCAAGCAAGCGGCCTGGCGCGCGCTCGCCGACTATCTCTGAAGGCGGATCAGCGCCCGCCCGGCTGCGGCTTGCCGACGTCGCCGGCGGGATCGAAGTCCCTGGCCGGGTGTACCTCCCCGGCCGGCTTGTCGAGCGTATCGCTCGGAAGGGCGGCGTCCCCGGTCTTTTGATGCTCGGTGGACAGATTGTGGTCGGGCGTACCCATGTCGCGGTCGGCCATGCTGCGTCTCCTTTGCTGCTTCTCCAACCGACGAACGGCGCCGCGGTTGCCGCGCGCGTCCGCAGCCGCTGCGGAGCGAAACCGGCGCGGCGGCGTTATCTCCTCGCAAAACAGCTAGGAGAAGCGGGTGCGCGTCGGTCTTATTGGTTCATCGTTGCTCGCGATGTCGCTCATGCTGTCAGCCTGCAACGTCAACACGGCACCCGGTAACGAGACCCAGACCAGCGAAAGCGCGCAGGGCGCGAAATGGTCCAAGTCGACCGCCGGGCAGCTGCGCGATGCGCTCAACAAGCGCGCCGAGCATGGGCTCGACAAGATGAACTTCGAAGTGGCGGGCGAGCCCGACAGTGCCGAGGGCGACGCATCGCTGACCAAGGCGGCGCTCGCCTATGCCGGGGCGCTGGCGCGCGGTGCGACCGATCCCACCAAGCTGTACGACGTCTATAACGTTCCGCGGCCGAACCCCGACCTGCAGCAGGGACTGGCGCAGGCGCTGCAGCAGGGCAAGCTTGGCGAATGGCTCGAAAGCCTCGCGCCGCAGGACGCCAATTACCGCAAGCTGTCCGCCGCCTATGTGGCGCTGCGCAAGCAGGGCCAGGCGGCAACTCCGGCTATCCCCGACAAGGGCGAGCCGCTGAAGCCGGGTGCGACCGACGCGCGCATCCCGATGATCGCCAGCCAGCTGGTCGCAGCCGATTATCTCGATCGCGCCGCCGCCGGCGGCAACCGCTACACGCCGGCAATGGCGGTCGCGGTCAAGCGCATGCAGGCAGACTATGGCATCAAGCCGGACGGTGTGATCGGCAGCGACGCGCTCGCGATCCTCAACCTGTCCGATGCCGATCGCGCGCGCGCCATTGCGGTCAACATGGAGCGGCTGCGCTGGCTGGAGCGTACCCCGCCCGGCACGCGGATCGACGTCAACGTGGCGGCCGCACGGCTGAGCTATTGGCGCGACGGCAAGCTGGTCAACAGCCGCAAGGTCGTGGTGGGTGAACCGGATACCGAGACGCCGCAGCTCGGCTCGCCGATCTTCCGCCTGGTGGCCAACCCGACCTGGACCGTGCCGCGCTCGATCCAGGAGAAGGAGATCGCGAGCAAGGGCGCGGACTATCTGCGCCGCAACAACATGGAGTGGAAGGACGGCTCGGTCGTCCAGCAGTCCGGTCCCAAGAATTCGCTGGGCCTGGTCAAATTCGACATGCAGAACGATCACGCGATCTACCTGCACGATACGCCGGCCAAGCCGCTGTTCAATGAAGTCCAGCGCCAGCGCAGCCACGGCTGCGTGCGCGTCGAGGATGCGCTCGGCTTTGCCGCAATGCTCGCCGAGGACGAAGGCGTGACCGACGAGTGGAACAAGGCCCGCGCGACCGGCAAGGAGACCTTCGTCAAGCTGCCGCGCCAGATCCCGGTGCGGATGCTCTACCAGACGGTGTTGTTCGATGAGGCCGGAGAACCCGTGATCCGCAACGATCCCTATGGCTGGAACGACCGCGTCGCCCAGGCTCTCGGCCTCGGCACCACCACCAATTATCGCGTGAAGCCCGAAGGCGTCGACGTCGGGCCGTAAACAACAAACGGGGCCGGCGTGGGAGCGCGCCGGCCCCGCATCCCGCGCACGATGCGTTACGGTGGCGTAACGCAGCTGTCATAGATTGGTCTTAGCGGCACCCCCGACCAGCGCCCGCCAGTGGCGACGTCGATCAAAGGGGTACCATGCCGAACATCAAGTCGCTTGCCTATGCCGCCCTCCCCGCGCTGTGCTTCGTCGCAGCGCCTGCCTGGGCCCAGGATGCCGACCGCACCACCGCCGGAATGGACGCGGAAAACACCCAGACCGCCCCCGACGTTTCGCCGGAGGAGATCATCGTCACCGGCTCCACCCGCGCCCAGCGGCGGTTCGACGCGTCCTACGCGATCAATACCATCTCGCAGACCGACGTCGAGAAGATCGCCCCGGTCAACTTCGCCGACCTGATCGGGCAGCTGCCTGGGTTCCAGACCGAGATCACCGGCGGCGAGGTCCAGAACATCTATCGCATCCGCGGCCTGCCGAACGATGGCGGCTTCGTGAGCTTCCAGCAGGACGGCCTGCCGCTGTTCCACGAGAATGACGGCGTCTTCTTCCGTGGCGATGCGATCCTCAAGCAGGATCTGATGACCGACCATGTCGAAGTGGTCCGCGGTGGGCCGGCGCCGGTCTATGCGAGCTATTCGGGCGCGATCATCAACGCGCTGACGGTTACGGGGGACGAGGTCTCGCGCGGCAAGGCGCAGCTTACCCTGGGCGATACCGGCCTCTACCGGCTGGACGCCTATCAGGCCGGGCCGATCGCCAAGGATACCTATTACGCCATCGGCGGCTTCCTGCGGCATCACGACGGCTATCGCGACAACGGCTTTCCCAACGACAAGGGCGGCCAGATCCGCGCCAATATCAAGCATGATCTGGAGAACGGCTCGATCAAGCTGAACCTCAACTACGTCAACGACCACAACGTCTTCTATCTGCCGATCCCGATCGCCGACCCGCGCGACCCCGGCGTCTCGCTCGACCCGTATATCGACTATTTCACGGGCACGATGAACTCGCCGGCGCTGCGCAACGTCAACCTGAAGTATCGTGACGGCGCGGGCGTGATCCAGAGCCGCACCAGCGACCTTTCGGACGGCCGCCACATGCGGATGGTCAATTTCGGCGCGCAGTATGAAGCGGACTTCGACGGCTGGCTGGTATCCGCCAAGGGCGGCTACACCCAGGGCCAGCTCAACTTCACCGCCTTTTACTCGACCACCAATCCTGCGGACGCGGACACATTCGCCAATGGCTTCCTGGGGCGTGCGACCACCGCATTCGGCCCGGTCAGCCGCTTTGGCTATGTGCTGGCAGGGACCACCACCGCCTATGATCCGGACGCGGCGTCGGGTCTGGTCATGCAGGGCCAGTACCGCGACATCCGATCGAACTTCTACTCGGGCCAGGCAAACCTGACCGTCGCCAAGAAGTTCGAGACGGGCTTCGGCAGCCACGACATCAAGCTTGGCGTCTATGGCAGCCTCTATGGCGAAGACAGCCGCACGCTCTATCAGAACTATCTGATCGAGGTGGCGGGCGAGCCGCGCACGCTGGACCTGGTCGCCTATTCGGCGACGGGTGCCGAACTCGGCCGCGTGACCGACAATGGCGTGCTCAACTATGCCGCCACGCTCAACCAGGGCGATTCCGACGCCAAGATGTTCGCGTTGTTCGCCAACGACACCTGGGAGATCGTGCCGGGCCTGCGCCTCGACACCGGCATCCGCCACGAGCGCTATCGCTACAAGGGCTGGGCCGCCCTTACCGAGCAGGCGAACCTGGGCGACGGCACCACCCTGGCGGACGATGCCACGCGCGCCTTCACCGGGGCGATCCTCAACCAGAAGCTCAAGCCGCACGCGACCAACTGGACGCTGGGTGCCAATTACGACTTCAACAACCATGTCGGCGTCTATGGCCGCGCGTCGCACTTGGAGACGCCGCCCAACGTCCAGACGGTGATGAGCATCAACCCGACGATCATCAAGACGGTCGCCGACCAGTATGAGCTGGGGCTCAAGCTCGCCGCCGGCCGCTCCTACCTCTATGTCACCGGCTTCTACACCAACTTCGATCCGCTCAACGCCTCGTTCCTGGCGTTCGATCCGACGACGGGCCGCAACGACGTGAACGTGCCGTTCGTGGGCCAGGCCAAGGTGAAGGGCGTCGAGTTCGACGGCGCCTGGGCAGTGACGCCGTGGTTCACACTGAACGGCGCGCTCACCATCAGCGACCCCAAGTACAAGAGCTTCCAGAGCGCGACCGGTGCCGATCCGGAACTGGTCGAAGGCAACCAGATCGTCCGCCAGCCCAAGATCTACGGCAACGTGCGGCCGAGCTTCGACTTCAGCACGGGCGGGACCGACATCTCGGTCTATGGCCGCTACACCTACATGGGGAAGCGCTACGTCGACCTCTACAACAACACGGCGCTGCCGGCCTATGGCACAACCGGCGCGGGCGTCACGCTGCGCCGCGATCGCTGGCAGGTGCAGCTGGTGGGGGACAATCTGTTCAACGCGCACGGCCTGACCGAGGGCAACACCCGCACCGACTCCCTGAGCGGCCAGGGCAGCAGCGAGGCGATCTACGGCCGTCCGATCTTCGGCCGCAACTTCCGCCTCGTCGTGTCCAAATCGTGGTGAGGGCCTGCGTGCCCCTCTCCCGTCTCGGCGCGCGTCGACCCGCTCGACCCCTGATCGCCCGGAGAACCCCCATGCGAAACCTGCTGATCGCGCTCGGCGCGACCCTTTCCACGCTGCCCCTGCTCTCCTCTCCGGCGCTCGCATGGGGCCACCGCGCCCATGCGGTGATCGACCGCGCCGCCATCGACGCGCTCCCGGCGGACAGCCCCCAGTTCCTGCGCGCCTATGCCGACGACATCGCGACGCTCGCGACCATGCCGGACAGCTGGCGATCCGCCTCCGAGCCGTTCGCCAAGATCGCGGAGGATCCCAACCACGGCTGGTTCCGGGAGCAGTTCGCCTTCCTCAAGCCCGTGCCGCGCTCACGCTACGAATTCATGCTCGCGCTGTACCGCGAGCACCTGCGCATCAAGGACAGCGATCCGGAAGCCGCTCAGCGCACCAATGTGCGCTGGACCGGCACGCTGCCCTATGCCGCGATGGAGAGCTATGGCCGGCTGGTCGTGTGCATGCGGCAGCTCCGCGCCGCGCAGGCCGCCGCCAGCCCGGAGGCTCGGGTACGGGAGCGGCAGTGCGCCTATGAGGTGGCCGTGATGGGTCATTACATCGGCGACGGGGCCCAGCCGCTGCACGATTCGGTCAACAGCGACGGCTGGCGCGGTGACAATCCCAAGGGTTACACGCGTGAGCGGTCCATCCACGGCCGTTTCGAAAGCGACTTCGTCGACGCGATCGCGCTCGACAAGAAGGACATCGCCGGCCGCATCGCCAGGCCTGCGCGCCTCACCGGCGATCTGTTCGACGCCGTGCTCGCGTTTCTCGACGACGCCGGGGACCGAATGGAGACGGTCTACCAGCTCGAACGCCGCGACGGCTTTCGCAACCCCAGTGACAAGGACGTACGCGAACTCGTCTACGCCCGCACCGCCGCGGGTGCCGCGATGCTGCGGGACATGATCTATCGCGCCTGGCTGGAGAGCGCGTCGCCACCGGCGAGCGTGCAGCCCTCCCCGCTCGACATGGCCTCGCCTGCCTTCAACCCCGAAACTGGCTCCGCACCGCCGCAGCGATGACGCAACACCTCGGCGAAACCACCGGGAACCCCGAAATGAAAAAACCCGCCAACGCGAATGCGCTGGCGGGTTTTTCCGTGGTGGGCGTGGCAAGGATTGAACTTGCGACCCCTGCGATGTCAACACAGTGCTCTACCACTGAGCTACACGCCCTCCGGGAGTGCGGCCTCTAGCGGGGTGCGCTGGGGTGCGCAAGCTCCGAAAGCGGCCTATGTCAGAAAAATTGTTCAGCTGTGCGAGGGAACCGTGTCGTCGGCGAAAAGCTGGTCCACTTCGCGCACCAGGTCGCGCAGATGGAACGGCTTGGACAGCACGCGCGCCTGGGGGACAGCCTTGCCGGCCTTCAGCGTCACCGCTGCAAAGCCGGTGATGAACATCACCCGCATGTCGGGCGCGATCTCCTGCGCGCGCTGGGCCAGTTCGATACCGTCCATTTCGGGCATGACAATGTCGGTCAGGAGCAGGTCGAACGATTCGCTTTCCAGCAACGGGATCGCCTCGGTCCCGCGGTCGACCGCCGCCACCTGATAGCCGGATCGCTCGAGCGCACGCGCGAGATACTCGCGCATCACCTGGTCGTCCTCGGCCAACAAAATCCTGTACATGCGTATCCCTTGTCCGAGCGCGCCCGGTCTATGGGCCAAGCCTTGCAGTAATTCCAGCGCGTTGCTCCGGGGCGATGTGGGGCCTAGCATCCCCGCGTGACCGCCCTGCCCCTCCCCTATGAACGTCACGGGCCAGCCGAACCGCTAACCCCGATCGTGCTGTCGGTGCCCCATGCCGGCCGCATCTATCCCGCGGCGATGCAGGACCTGTTGCGCGTCCCCGTGGCGGCCCTGCTGCCGCTGGAGGACCGGCTGGTGGACCAGGTGGCGCTGGCTGCGCGGGGGCATCACACGCTGTTCGTCGCCACGATGCCGCGCGCCTGGATCGACCTTAATCGCGGCGAGCAGGAGCGCGATCCCCGCGTCGATGCCGGCGCGGATCCTCTCGCCCAGACTTCGGCGCGGGTGCGCAGCGGGCTGGGACTGGTACCGCGCCGCGCGAGCAGTGCCGCCGACATCTGGAAACGCCGGCTCACGAACGAGGAGGTGACCGCACGCATCGTCGGGCAGCACCGCCCCTACCATGCCGCCCTTGCCGCCGCGCTTGCCGCCGCCCACGCCCGCTTCGGCGTCGCGGTGCTGCTCGACATCCACTCGATGCCGTCGCTGCCGGGCATGTCCCCGGCGCAGCTGGTACTGGGGGACCGGCACGGGCGTTCGGCAGCCCGGCCGCTGGTGATGGCACTGGAAGCGACCGCGCGCGCCGCCGGGCTCCGGGTCGCCCGCAACCAGCCCTATGCCGGCGGGCATGTAGCAACCACCCACGGCGCCCCGGCGCGCAACGTCCATGCCGTCCAGATCGAGCTCGATCGCAGCCTCTATCTCGATCCCACCCTTACGGAGGCGGGGGTCGGCCTGCCGGCGCTCGTGGCCGCGCTCTCGCGCATGATCGCCGCGGTTGCGGAGGAATGCCTGCCCCCGGCCCTCGCCGCCGAGTAAAGCCCATAAAAAAACCACCCCGTGCAGAAGCACGAGGTGGCCTAGGTTCAGGGAGGAGACACGCTGAAAGCGTGTCGCACGATCCCGCGAAAGGGGGGAACACGAGATCGCGTACACTGAATATAGACGGCGGGCGCAAAGGTTCAAGACATCACAGGCACTTGCGACGCATCGAATGTCGCATACGACGAAACGCCGCCCGCCGGGGTCGGCGGACGGCGTTCTCGATCATGCTCCGATAGCAGCTCCGGCGGCGCGCGGCCGCCGGAATGCCGACCTCAGGCCGTCGGCTGCGCGGTGAGGCCCGCACGCACCTGGCGCGCGAACAGGTCGCGCATCAGCGACAGCGAGAAGATGTGCGCATAGAGCAGCGGCAGCATGCCGTTCTGCTGGATCTTGCGCAGCTGGTCGCCGCGAAGCTCGTTGAGCTTGTTCTCGTCGACCATCTGGAAGCCGCGATAGATGAACGGCTGCTCGGCGCCGTCCGGCTGGATCGAGACTTCGCCGTCGATCAGCAGGCCCAGGTCCTTGAGCTCCTTCATGAACATCGCGGTGCGCTGGCCGGCCTGCTCGAACTGCTCGTTGAACTGCAGGATCTGCTTGGTGGTCTCGCTGGGCTCGGTGCCGTCGAACAGCGGCTCGCCGTCCTCGAACTCACCGATGGTGTCGGCGGTCGGGTCGAAGCACAGCGACAGGTCCTCGCTGTCGGGACGCAGGCGCGCCAGCATATAGGGGTAGCGGCGGACATAGGCCGGGACGTAGACTTCCGGGTCGATCAGCCGGCCCTCGGCGTCGATGAAGGTGTTGACGCCCTCGTTCAGGCCCATCAGCGCCAGCGGCACGGGATCCTCGCCCACCGAGAAGACGATCGGCATGCGACGCTGCACCAGCGGGAATTCTTCCACCGTGACCGGCACGGCATGCTCGTTGACCAGGAACGGCGCGCGGTCCGCAACGCGGATCTTGTAGTTGGCGTGCTGCTGGCTCGAAAGCGGTTCGAGCTGGTTGTAAAACAGAGGAAGCCCGTTGTTCGTCGGCGCCGTGGCCATTCTTGATCTCCTGGAACTCAGCCTTTGCGTCTATTTCGCCCCGTCGACCGGCGCAAGCGTCACCAGCTTGTGCGGATTGAACAGGTTCAGCGGGTCGAGCCCGCGCTTGATCGCGCGCAGCGCCGCCAGCCGCGCAGGTGGCCCCAGTCGCGCAAGCTCGTCGCGCTTCATCTGGCCGATGCCGTGCTCCGCCGAAATCGAGCCGCCGGCCGCAACCACCAGGTCGTGGACGAAGGCGGTGATGCCGGGCGCGGCCTCTGCCATCCAGCGCGCCGGATCGGCTCCGGCAGGCGCCCGCACATGGAAATGGACGTTGCCATCGCCCAGGTGGCCAAAGGCGGTCGCGTGCGTTCCGGGGAAGCGCGCCTCTGCCGCTGCCGCCGCTTCGACCATGAAGCGCGGCATGCGGTCGACAGGCACGGAGATGTCGTGCTGCACCGCAGGCCCGGCGGCGCGCTCGGCCGCCGATAGCGAATCCCGCAGCCGCCAGAACGCCTCCGCCTGCGCCTCGGAAGCGGCGATCACCGCATCGGCGGCGAGGCCGGCCTCCAGCGCATCGCCGAGCAGCCGTGCGAGCAGGACATCGGGTGCCTCGTCCTCGGGGGTGGCCGCCACAGCCTCGATCAACAGGTGCCACGGGTGGGTGCCGGTCAGCGGCGCACGCGCGTCGGGCAGATAGTCGAGCACGCGCTCGAGCGTGTCGCCCGGGACGATCTCGAAGCTCTCGATCGCATCGGTCGCCGCCTGCATCCGGCGCAGCAGCGCGAGGCCCGCCTCCGGATCGGCGATCCCGACCCAGGCGACCGCGCGCGCCAGCACCGCCGGGGCCAGCCGCAGGGTCGCCGCCGTAACGATACCCAGCGTCCCTTCCGCCCCGATCATCAACTGGTCGAGGTCATAGCCCCGGTTGTCCTTGGGCAGCGGCGTCAGCCCGTCGTGGACGCTGCCGTCCGGCAGCACCGCCTCCACTCCGGTCACCAGCCGGCGCATATTGCCCCAGCGGAGCACCTGCGTGCCGCCGGCATTGGTCGAGACCAGGCCACCGATGGTCGCGGTGCCGCGCGAACCGAGCGTGAGGGGAAAGCGACATCCCACCTCGGCCGCGCGCTCGTGCAGCGTCTGCAGGATCACGCCCGCCTCTGCCACCGCCAGCCTTGCCTCCGGATCGAGCCGGCGGATGCGGTTCAGCCGGCGAGTCGACAGCAGCAATGCCGATCCGTCCGCCGGTGGCGTTGCCCCGCCGACCATCGAGGTGTTGCCTCCCTGCGGGACCAGCGGCACGCGATATTCCCCCGCCAGGCGCACCATCGTCGCCACGTCCTGCGTGGAAGCGGGGAGCAGCATGGCGTCCGCAGCGCCGTGGAACCGGCCGCGCCAGTCGGTCAGCAAAGGGGCGATGCGCTCGGCGTCGGTCGTGACGCTGCGCTCGCCAAGCGCGCTGCGGATCGCATCGATCAGGCGGGTCTGGGCAGTCATGTCCTGCGGCTACCATGAGCGGGAGGCTTGCCGCCAGTTCATCCAGGGTTAAAACCCCTGGGTCGAAAAGAGTACCAAATGCCTATTCCGAAGCCTGTTCCCGCGCTTCTGCTCTTGTTCCTCGCTGCCCCCACGGGCGCGCAGCAGCAGCGCATGGGTCCTCCCCAGGGCGAGACGGTACGTACCGAGGTGCGCATCCAGCGGATCATCGTACGGGTACCGCGCATGGACCTGACGGCTGCCTCGGCCGCGCCGGCGCTGCCCGCCATCACCTGGGTGGAGAAGCGCACCGATCGCTGCGTGCCGGTGGCAAATCTGGCCGCGGTGTCGGTCACCCGGCCCGACAGCGTCGACCTGATGCTGGCAGGCGGCAAGCGGCTGCGCGCGCGGCTGGAGGACGATTGCCCTTCGCTCGCATTCTACTCCGGCTTCTATGTCAAACCGACCTCGGACGGGATGATGTGCGCGTCCCGCGACTCGATCCGCTCGCGATCGGGCGGACAGTGCCGGATTTCCTCGTTTCGGATGCTTGTTCCGAGCCGCTAAAACGCGTTCTGCTTGACAATTCGGCCGAAATCCGCGAGGCGCCACGTGCATTCCGGTGCCGCGACGGCGCCGTTTTCCGGAAACCACATGAACTTTGCCGATCTCGGTCTTTCCGATGAACTGCTGCACGCCGTAACAGAGGCGGGCTACACCGAGCCGACGCCGATCCAGGCGAGCGCAATCCCGTCCGTGTTGATGATGCGCGATCTGATCGGCATCGCCCAGACCGGGACGGGCAAGACGGCCGCCTTCGTGCTGCCGATGATCGACATCCTGGCCCAGGGCCGCAGCCGGGCGCGCATGCCGCGCTCGCTGATCCTGGAGCCGACCCGCGAGCTCGCAGCCCAGGTTGCCGAGAATTTCGAGAAATACGGCGCCGGCCACAAGCTTTCGATGGCGTTGCTGATCGGCGGCGTGTCGATGGGCGACCAGCTGGCCGCGCTTGAAAAGGGCGTCGACGTCCTGATCGCGACGCCGGGCCGCCTGATGGACCTGTTCGGCCGCGGCAAGATCCTGCTGACCGGCTGCAACCTCCTCGTCATCGACGAAGCCGACCGCATGCTCGACATGGGGTTCATCCCCGACATCGAGGAAATCTGTACCAAGCTGCCCAAGCAGCGCCAGACGCTGCTGTTCTCGGCAACCATGCCGCCGCCGATCAAGAAGCTGGCGGACAAGTTCCTCGACAATCCCAAGACGATCGAGGTGTCGCGCCCGGCGTCGACCAACCTCAACATCACCCAGCGGGTGGTGCATGTCGCGGCGGCCAAGAAGCGCGACGTGCTGCGCCGGCTGCTGCTGACCGAGGCGGTGAAGACCGCCATCGTCTTTTCCAACCGCAAGACCACCGTGCGCGAGCTCAACAAAATGCTGCAGCGCGCGGGCTTCCGCTCGGCGGAGATCCATGGCGACATGGACCAGTCCGCGCGGATCGCGGAGCTGGAGCGGTTCAAGAACGGCGATGTGAACATCCTCGTCGCGTCCGACGTCGCTGCGCGCGGCCTGGACGTGAAGGGTGTCAGCCATGTGTTCAACTATGATGCGCCCTGGCATCCCGACGATTATGTCCACCGCATCGGCCGCACCGGCCGCGGCGGTGCGACGGGCATCGCCTATACCTTCGTCACGCCCGATGATGCCGAGAACATCGCCAACATCGAGAAGCTGACGGGCCAGAAGATCGAGGTCCTCGATCTGGACGCGCTGCCCACGCCGGCAGCGTCGGAAGAGCCCGAAGCGCGCGCACCGCGCCCCGAGCGCACCCGCGAGCGCCGCGGCCGGGAAGAGCGTGCGCCGCGGGCTGCCCGTGAGGAGCGCGCGCCGCGGGAGGAAGCACCGGCGCGGGCTTCGGAAGAACGGCCGGTCTACGCCGAAGCACCGCGCCGCGGCCGTGACGAGCGCGCGCCGCGGACCGAGGAACCCCGGCATCGCCGTCATTCGGAGGATCTGGGCCCCGACGACGGCGGCTGGAACGGCCCGATCCCCGCGTTCCTGGACGTCCGGCTCACCGTCTGACGGCGTCCGGCGTGGACGACTTCATCGAATATGTCGCGCCCGTCGGGATCGAGAGTCCGTGCGTGCTGGTATGCACGCTCGACCTCGACAGCGGCTGGTGCTTCGGCTGCGGCCGCACCAGCGCCGAAATCTCCGGCTGGACTTCCATGACCGCCGAGGAGCGCGACGCCGTGACGGCCGCCCTTCCCCAACGCTGCGCGCTGCTCGATCAGCGGTTGGCGGCAACCTCCCGCTGATCGAGCGCAGGGTTCAGGCCGCGACCGGCGCCCCGATCAGGGCGTCGTCAGCCTGCGCTGCCCGGGCAAAGGCGGGGCGATTGGCAAGGCGGACGGCATAGGCACCAAAGGCCGGCCGATCGGGCAGCGACCCGAACCGCAGCCCCCACATCACGTGCGAGCCGACATAGACATCTGCGGCGGTGAACCGGTCGCTGGCGATATACTCGTTCCGGCCGACCGCCTGCTCAAGCACGTCGACCACCCGGTCATAGCTGCCATAGCCGACCATCCGCCCCTGCTCCGCGTCCACGGTGATGCCGCGCGCCTTTTCGGTCACCGCCGCTTCCACGGGGCCGGCGGCAAAGAACATCCAGCGATAATAGTCCGCGCGCTCGACCGGCGGCGGCGCCAGCCCGGCTTCTGGAAAGGCATCTGCCAGATAGGCACAGATCGCCGCGCATTCGGTGACGACCTTGCCGCGGTGTACGATCGCCGGCACCTTCCCCATCGGATTGATCGAAAGGTACGGCGCGTCCTTCATGCCGCTGGCATAGTCGAGCACCTCGACGCGATAGGGGACACCCACCTCTTCGAGCATCCAGCGCGCGATCCGCCCGCGCGACATGGGGTTGGTGTACAGGACCAGTTCGTCTGCCATCGCCGTTCTCCTTATCTGGAACAGATAAGGAACGGTTCAGCCTCACCCGTCAAGCCGCGTGTGCAGAAACTGCGTCGTGCGATCCCATGCCAGCTTCGCGGCAGCCGCGTTGTAGCGCTCGACAGACGTGTCGTTGTTGAACGCATGGTCGACGTCCGGATAGACATAGGCGTCCACCGGTTTGCCGGCCGCGTTCAGCGCCTCTGCCCAGGGAAGTCCGGTCGCGTTCACGCGCTGGTCCTTGCCGGCATAGTGCAGCATCAACGCCGCCTGCACCCGGCTTGCCTCTGATGGTGAGGGCGCTGGCCCGTAATAGGCGACGCCCGCCGTCAGCGCGGGCCCTGCCG
The DNA here is from genome assembly GCF_049311085.1 of Sphingomonas sp. 3-13AW. Classification (NCBI taxonomy): domain Bacteria; kingdom Pseudomonadati; phylum Pseudomonadota; class Alphaproteobacteria; order Sphingomonadales; family Sphingomonadaceae; genus Sphingomonas; species Sphingomonas sp. 3-13AW. The sequence continues at coordinate 51,602 of NZ_JASNVZ010000015.1, forward strand.
CGACCGCCAGCCGGTTCACGAAGGCGCCGCCCCAGCAGAAGCCGACTGCCCCGACCTTGCCCGAGCCGTCGCGCTGCTCGGCCGCGCTCGCCAGCGCGGCCTGCGCCTGACGGAGCGCCAGGTCCATGTCGGTCGACGCGATCATCTCGCGGGCACGATCCTCGTCGGCGGGGGTGCCGCCCTGCGGTGCCAGGAAATCGGGGGCCACCGCGCGGAAGCCGGCCAGTGCCAAACGCCGGGTCACGTCGCGGATGTGCTCCGTCAGCCCGCGATTTTCGTGGATCACCAGCACGGTGCCGAGCTTGCGCCCACCGGCGTCGCCGGGCACCGCGACATAGGCGGCGGCAGGCTTGCCCGCTTCCACGCCGGTCGCGGTTTCGGTGCGCAGCCGGGGATCGTCCGGCTTCACCTGCTGGGCGGCCGCGGGCGAGGCTGCGATCGCCGCCACCAGCGCTTCGGCGGCGACGGCCGAACCGGTCAGCGCCATCATCTCGCGCATGAAGGCGCGGCGGTCCCGATGCTCATGGGTAAAGGCGTCATAGAGCGCGACGGCACGCTCGCGAAGGTCGGTCATGCATCTCTCCCGATTCGAACGAGAGAGGCTAACCGGCTTTCGGGTTCAGCAGAAGCGGATCACGGTCCGCGACCGGGCGCCGCCATCCCCCCGGCAGCGACCGGGGGGATGCGACGGGAGCGCGATCAGCGCTTGAACGGGTCGATGAACGCCGGGACCGGCTGCGCGGTCTCGCCATTGGCCAGCGCCTCGGCATCGCGCGCTGCCTGCTGGCGCTCGTTGCGCAGCTGCTCGAGCAGCGCCTCGCGGTCGCCTTCCAGGCGCGTGTCGGTCGGCGCTTCCATGCCGGCCGCCTTGGCCGCCTTGGTCACCAGCGCGTCCAGCTCACGCTGCGAGCACAGGCCCAGCGTCACCGGATCCTTGGGCGTGATGTTGCCGATGTTCCAGTGGCTGCGGTCGCGGATCGCGGCGATGGTGGTGCGGGTGGTGCCGATCAGCTTGCCGATCGCGCCGTCCGAGATTTCCGGATGGTTGCGGATGATCCAGGCGATGCCGTCCGGCTTGTCCTGACGCTTCGACACCGGGGTGTAGCGCGGCCCCTTGGTGCGGCGGACCTGCTCGGGGCCCTTCTGGATCTTTAGGCGATAGTCGGGATCGGCCTGCCCCTTGTCGATCTCGTCCTGCGTCAGCTCGTGCGCACGGACGGGATCGCGACCGGTCAGCTTGGTCGCGGCGGTGTCATCGGCAATCGCCTGCACCTCTAGGATGTGCAGCCCGCAGAAGTCGGCGATCTGCTCGAACGACAGCGAAGTGTTGTCGACCAGCCAGGAAGCGGTCGCATGCGGCATCAACGGCTGGGCCACGGCAGTTCTCCAGAAACAATAAGGGCCACCCCTCGCGGGGTGGCCGTATCCGGAACAGACTTAGTGCGCGATGACGAGGGAGGCAAGCCGCGCCGCCGGTAAACCGCGAAGGCCGTGGTGCTTTCCGCTCCGAAAGCGCGTCAGGCTGCGTCGCGGGGTTGCACGGCTCCCGTCCCGGCCAGCCAGGCGGGAAAGGCTTCCACCGCCAGCGGCCTGCTGAAATAATAGCCCTGCGCCTCATCACAGCCCATCGCCCGCAGCAGGTTCGCGACCCGCTCCGTCTCGATCCCTTCGGCCACCACGCGGCAGTTGAAGGCACGGCCCATCACCATCATCGACTGCACCAGCGCCTGTTCCCGCTCGCCCGCCTCCATCTCCCGGATGAAGCTCTGGTCGATCTTGATGACCCCGACGGGCAGGTGCTGGAGATAGGCGAGACTGCTGTAGCCGGTGCCGAAGTCATCGATCGCCAGCGCAATGCCGGCAGCGTCCAGCAAGCGCAGCTGTTCCAGGGCGCGACCAGCATGTTTCATGGCGACGCTTTCGGTGACCTCCAGCTCGATCATGCCGGGCGCGATGCCATGCCGTTCCAGGGCTGCGACTACACGATCGGCAAAGTCGCTTTCCTCCAGGTTGCTCGCCGACACGTTGATCGACAGCGGCACCGCGGTGCCGCGCCGCTGCCACTGCGCCAGCTGGCGCAGCGCCGCTTCGAGCACCCATTCGGTCAGCCCGCGCGCGGTCGACGACTGTTCGACGATCGGCACGAATTCACCTGGCGAGACGTCACCCAATTCAGGATGCTGCCAGCGCAGCAGCACCTCGGCGGCAACGCACTGCCGGGTGGCGAGGGAAACGCGCGGCTGGACCACAATGCGCAGCTGGCCGTCCGGCCGCTCCAATGCTGCGGCGAAATCCTGCAACAAGCGGAAACGGCGCTGGTGCGCGTCGTCGCTGGTGAAGGAGTGAACGCTCACGCCACTCTCCTGCAGGCGCGCGTCCTGTGCAGCGCCATGCAACGTGCGCAGTACGTCCACCGGCCCCATCCTGCCGGTGATGAAGGGCGCGATGCCAACCACCGCGGTGGTAACAAAGCGCGAGGCGGAGTTCGCACGAAGCTTCGCAAGGCTACGGGTCACCGCTGCGACGCACTGCTGCTGGCTATAGGTCTCCGGCAGCAGGAAGGCGAACTGCGTGGCCGCGATATGATAGAGCTCGGTCCGCGTCAGCAGCCAGCGGACGTTGCGTGCCGCGTCCCGCACCATTTCGTCGAGATGCGCCGAGCCCAGGACCCGGACGATGTCATCGATCTGGTCCGTGCGGGCCAGGTCGATCAGCACGGCGAACCGCTGCGCGCCCGGCGTGTCGCGTCCCAGGTCCGCGAGATCATCCAGGAACTGGTGACGATTGGCCATTTCGCTGACCGGATCGACGCGCCCGAACGCATGCTGCAGCTCAATCTGGGCCATGACCATCGCGGCCAGATCCCGCAGCGCCGCCATCTCGCCCTCGGTTACCGTCCGGGGCTCAGTGCCGATCACGCAGAGCGCGCCCAGGCCATAGCCCTCTCGCGTGATCAGCGGCGCGCCCGCGTAGAAACGCGCGCCGGTGCCGGCAAGGACGCTGTCCGCGTACCCGGCATCGGCGCGAAGGTCCTCGACCACCATCGGCTTCCCCTGCTCGGCCACCGCCGCACAGGGCGCCCGGTCGCGCGGGATCGACTGGTGGGCGACGCCGACGCGGGACTTGAACCACTGGCGATCCTGATCGGTCAGCGACACCGCCGCGATCGGCAGGTCGAAGATCTGGCTCGCCATGCGCGTGATCCGGTCGAAGCTCTCGCTTGCCGGAGTATCCAGCAAGTTGAGTTGCCGCAGCGCATCGATCCGCGCCGATTCGTGAGTGTCCGACATGCCCCACCACAACACGAACCGGCTTAACGACTTGATAAATCCCCCGGGATTCTTCCGAGGGCAACGCTATTCGGCTGCCTTCACCCCCACGCTGTTTTCGCGCGCATCCGCGCCCTCTTCCCCGATGGCGCCCTTGACCATGCCGTCGAACGAACTGCCGTCGAAGCCCAGCTCCTTCATCAATCCGTCGATCATCGGCGCCTGGGCGCGATAGCGGAGCGCGGCCTGCACGGCCGAATTGGCCAGGTTGCGATCCCCGCCGCCATCGCCCGACGCCGCGCTGCCGGACCCGCCGCCCGCGCCGGTGAGCCCGTCGACCTGGACGATCTTGATGCTGTCGATCGCCTCCATCGGCTTGGCAGCCTCGCGGATCATCTCGGGCAGCACCTTGAGCAGCGCGAGCTTGGTCTGGAGCGATATCTGCGCCGACGATAGCAGATTCGCGGCCTCGTTCACCGCCCGCTGCCCGGCCGCTTCCACCTCGAAGCGCACGCGATCGGCCTCGGCGCGGAGCTTGGCCGCTTCGGCCTCGCCCTCCGCGCCAAGCCGGGCCGCCTCGGCGCGGTCGGCCGCTGCCTGTTTCTCCGCCTCAGCCTGAACGCGGATGCCGATGGCGGCGCGCTCCGCCTCCCGCGCGGCATCGATCAGTTCGATCCGCTTGGTACGCTCGGCAATCTCGGTCTCGCGGCTGGTCGACACCTGCTCTTCGGCGGCGACCGCCTCGGCACGCGCCTTGTCGGCCTCCGCCTTGGCCTGGCTTTCGTCGCGGCTCTTGTTCTGGATCGCGATCTGCTGCTCCTGGCGGGCGAGTTCGAGCGCCTGCTCCTGCGCGATGCGTGCTTCCTTGATCGCGCGATCCGCCTCGATCTGCTGCGCGTCGATCTGGCGCTTGGCGTCGATGCGGGCGGCGTCGGCCTCACGCTGGCGGGCGGCCTGCTCGCGGGCGATCTCGGCCGTCTGCTCGGCGCGACGCACCTCCAGCTCGCGCTCCTGCTCCAGCCGTGCGAACTCCGTGTCGCGGCCCAACAGGAAGGATTGGCGCGCAGCCTCCAGATTCTTGGTCTCGATCTGGACGCGCGTGTCCTGCTCGATGTCGTTGCGCGCCTTCTTGCGCAGCTCGATCTGCTCGGTGAGCTTGGTCAGACCCTCGGCATCAAAGGCGTTGTTGGCGTTGAAATGCTCGATCGAGGTCTGGTCGAGGCCGGTCAGCGACACGCTCTCCAGCTCGAGCCCGTTCATGGCGAGGTCGGCGGAGGAAACCTGCTGCACCTTTTGCACAAAGTCGCTGCGCTGCTCGTGAAGCTGCGCCATCGTCATTCCGGCGGCGACCGAGCGGAGCGCGTCGACGAACTTGCCCTCGACCAGCTCCTTCAGCGCGTCCGGGTGCATGGTGCGCATGCCGAGCGTCTGGGCCGCGATCGCGATCGACTGGGCATCGGGCTTCACCCGGACGTAGAACTCGGCTTTCACATCGATGCGCAGCCGGTCGAGCGTGATGAGCGCGTCGCTGTTCTTGCGCTCCACCGCCAGCCGCACCGTATTCATGTTGACGGGCATGGTCTCGTGAAACACCGGCAGCACCAGCGCGCCGCCGTTGATCACGACCTTTTCGCCACCGGCACCGGTCCGAACGAAGCCGATCTCCTTCGATGCGCGCTTGTAGAGCTTGGCGATCAGCAGGCCGATCACCAGCAGCAGCAACAGCCCGGCACCTGCCACGATGCCGACGGTGGTCAACATTCCGGACTGGTGCACAACCACGTCGGTATTCATCGTCAGGCTCCTAGCTGCGGCAGTTTGTGGTCGCCGCGGGAAATGGCGCGAAACAGGTCCTGCTGGCGGCGGACGAGCAGCACCTGCTCGCCCTCTTCGAAAATCTGTCCGGGGTTGTCGGGCTCAACCATCACGTAATGGAGCTGGCCATGGCGATCCTCGACGCGCGCGCGTGCCGGCGCACCGGGTGCGGCACGGCCGATCACGATCCGGGCAAAGCGCCCGACCAGCTCCTCAAGCTCGATGGCGGTGGTGTGATCCTGCGGCATGACGCGCGCGAGAACCCGGGCGGCAGCGCCCGTCAGGGGGAGTGCCGCCAGCCCGGCCGCGGGTGCCGCGATCCAGCCGCTCAGCAGCTGGCCGGTCCAGTCGAGCGCTATCTGCTCGGCCAGCAATCCGATCGAGCCGAACAGCCCCAGGAACACCACCAGCAGCATCAGCAACGGCACGCGCCCGACGCCGAGCCAGGAAAGCAGGTCGCCGCCAGTATCGGCATGAAGGTCGCCGTCGGCATCCAAGTCGACGCCAAAGCCGATCAACTGCACCAGCCCGATCAGCAGCATCAGAACCAGCGCCGCTGTAAAAGCGATGTTCTGCGGCAGGCCCAGAAATTCCAGCAACTCCCCCTCCCCGATTCGATGGAGAGCTTAGGGGTGCTTCGATGCGCACTCTAGCGGAATCGCAGGAACCTGTCCGGGGCCGCCGGGTCGACTTCAAAAGGTGCTGCTTTTCCTTGTCGGAAGGCCGCTTTGGTGGTTGTAGGCAGGCGCGGCGCACGGGCGCCGCCGACGAGGCACCAACAAAGAGGGCCGTACGTGATCACTTCCCAGGACGTCCACGCAGCCGCTACCCGGATCGCCGGCAAGGTGATCCGCACCCCCGTGGTGCACAGCGATGCGATCAGCCGGATTACCGGCGCGGACGTCTGGCTGAAGCTGGATTCGCTGCAGGTCACCGGTGCGTTCAAGGAACGCGGCGCCGCCAATCGGCTGGCGCTGCTGTCAGAGCAGGAACGCGCCGCCGGCGTCGTCGCCATGTCGGCCGGCAACCATGCCCAGGCTGTCGCGCGCCATGCCGCGCTGCTCGGCATTCGCGCCGTCATCGTGATGCCCGCCTTCACTCCCTCCACCAAGGTCACGCGCACGGCGCGCTGGGGTGCGGAGGTCGTGCTGCACGGCACCACCCTGGCCGAGGCGGCGGCGCACGCTTGCCACCTGTCGGAAACCCAGGGCCTGGTGTTCGTCCATCCCTATGACGACGACGCGGTGATTGCGGGTCAGGGCACGCTCGCCCTGGAATTGATCGAGGACGTGCCCGAGCTCGATACGCTCGCGATCCCGGTCGGCGGCGGCGGGCTGGTCGCGGGCTCCGCGCTGGCGGCGCAAGGCGCCGGCCGCCCCATCCTCACCTATGGTGTCGAGGTGGAGAGCTATTCCGCCATGGCGCAGGAACTGGCGGGCATGCCCGTCAGCGTCGGCGGCGCTACCGTGGCGGAGGGCATTGCGGTGCGCGACGTCGGGCGCAAGCCGCTGGAGATCGTGCGCGAACTGGTCAAGCAGGTCCTGACCGTCCCCGAACGCGCGATCGAGAGCGCCATCGCCCTGCTGGCCGAGGAAGCCAAGATCGTCGCAGAGGGCGCGGGCGCAGCCGGCGTGGCGGCGCTTCTCGCCCATCCTGAGCTGTTCCGCGGTCGCAAGGTCGGCGTGCCGGTGTGCGGCGCCAACATCGACAATCGCGCGCTCGCCAACGTGCTCCAGCGGGTGATGGTGCGCGACGGGCGGCTGATGCGCCTGATCCTCGACATCCCGGATCGTCCGGGCGTGCTGGGCGAGATCTCGACCCGGATCGGCGCGGCCGGCGCCAACATCATCGAGGTGTCGCACCATCGCCTCTTCACCTCCCCCAGCGTCCAGGCGGCGCGGCTGGAAGTGATGTTCGAGGCACGCGACGCCACCCACAGCGATGCCGTGGTCGCTGCGCTCCAGGAACATTATGCGGTGACGCGGCTCTAGGGCGTTCCGCCGGCGACCTTGCTCGCCGGCGGTTCAGTCGCCGACCGTCAGCACGATCTTGCCGACATGGTCGCCCGCCTCCATCCGGCGGTGCGCCTCGGCCGCCTGTGCGAGGGGGAAGCTGCGGTCCATCAGCGGGCGCAGCTTGCCCTCTTCGACGAACGGCCAGACGAGGCGCGCGATCTCGTCCGCGACCAACGCCTTGAACTCGGCATCGCGCGGGCGCAGCGTCGATCCGGTGAGCGTCAGCCGGCGGCGCATGACCTGCCAGATCGGGATCGTCGCCTCTGCCCCGCGCTGGACGGCGATCGACACGTGCCGCCCGTCGTCGGCCAGGCATTTGAGGTTGCCGGGCACATAGTCGCCGCCGACCATGTCGAGCACCGCGGCCACGCCCGCGCCGCCGGTGATCGCCTTCACCCGCTCGACGAAGTCCTCGGTCTTGTAGTTGATCGCATGAGTCGCGCCATGCGTAAGCGCGGCGCTGGCCTTGTCGTCCGAGCCGACCGTCACGATGATGTTGACGCCGAACAGCACGCACAGGCTGATCGCCATGGTGCCGATGCCGCTGGTGCCGCCATGGACCAGCACCGTGTCGCCCGCCTGGACATAGGCACGCTCGAACAGGTTGGTCCACACGGTGAACAGCGCTTCCGGCAGCGCTGCCGCCTCTTCCATCGACAGGCCGTCCGGGACCGGCAGGCACTGGCCCGCGGGTGCGACCGCATATTCGGCATATCCGCCCCCGCCCAGCAGCGCACAGACGCGGGCGCCCAGCAACGCCGGGTCGACGCCCTCGCCCAGCGCGACGACCGTGCCCGCGATCTCCAGCCCCGGGATCGACGGCGCGCCGGGCGGCGGCGGATAGTTGCCGCTGCGCTGGATCAGGTCGGGCCGGTTCACCCCCGCTGCCGCCACCTTGATCAGCAGCTCTCCCTCCCCCGGCCGCGGCACGGGGCGCGAGACCGGCACCAGCACTTCGGGGCCGCCCGGCGCCTCGGGGTCGATCGCGGTCATCGTCGTGGGCAGAGTCTCGGGAAGGTTCATCGACATGTGGCTCCCTTTGCGCCCCCGCGCGTGGTTTCGCGTTATTGACATCGCACAAAGGAGGGTCAACGCTGTGCCTATGGACGCCGAGGATTTTCTGCCGCGTCGCAAGGACGACTTGCTGGCGCAGCTGGCACGCGAGGACCTGGACCCCTTGTCGGTCGCAGAGCTTCACGCCCGCATCGCCGCGCTCGAGGCGGAGATCGTCCGGTGCCGGAATCACGCGGAACGCGCGACAAGTCAGCGGGCAAGCGCCGACGCGCTCTTCCGAAAGTGACCGCAGGGGCGGCGGTCGCGGGAACGTTGCTGGAACGCCGGTGCCGGCTACCGCTTGATGCGGGCCCCTTGCGTTCCGACATAGATGCAAACGGTCGGCGCACGCTCGCCGGCCCGGTTGGAGTACCCATCTGATGCCATCCTTTGCCTCCGCCCTCGAAACCACGCTGCACAAGGCGCTCGAGGCGGCGTCTACCCGCCGGCACGAATATGCGACGCTCGAACACCTGCTGTTCGCGCTCGTCGAAGACGAACATGCGTCCAAGGTAATGGGCGCCTGCGGCGTCGACTTGGGCGAGCTCAAGGCGACCGTCGCGCAATATCTCGACACCGAGCTCGACGCGCTCAAGGTCGATTCGGCTACCGATCCCTCGCCCACCTCGGGCTTCCAGCGCGTCGTCCAGCGCGCGATCCTTCACGTCCAATCCTCCGGCCGCGACGAAGTGACCGGCGCCAACGTACTCGTTGCGCTGTTTTCCGAACGGGAAAGCTACGCCGTCTACTTCCTCCAGCAGCAGGACATGAGCAGGCTCGATGCGGTCAGCTTTATCAGCCATGGCGTGGGCAAGGGCGGTTCGCCGTCCGAGGCCCGCGAAGTGAAGGGCGCCGAGGAGGAGAAGCCAAAGGCCGATCCCAAGGGCAAGGGGGAGAGCGCGCTGAAGCAATTCTGCGTCGACCTCAACGAGAAGGCCCGCAACGGCAAGGTCGATCCGCTGATCGGCCGCGCTGCCGAGGTCGATCGTACGGTGCAGATCCTGTGCCGCCGCTCCAAGAACAACCCGCTCTATGTGGGCGATCCCGGCGTCGGCAAGACTGCCATCGCCGAGGGGCTCGCGCGCAAGATCATCGAGGGCGACGTGCCCGAGGTGCTGCTGCCCGCGGTCATCTACTCGCTCGACATGGGCGCGCTGCTTGCGGGCACCCGCTATCGCGGCGACTTCGAGGAACGGCTCAAGCAGGTCGTGAACGAGCTGGAGAAGCTGCCGCACGCGATCCTGTTCATCGACGAGATCCATACGGTGATCGGCGCGGGTGCGACCTCCGGCGGGGCGATGGATGCATCGAACCTCCTGAAGCCGGCGCTGTCGGGCGGCGCGATCCGCTGCATCGGCTCGACGACCTACAAGGAGTTCCGCAACCACTTCGAAAAGGATCGCGCGCTGCTGCGCCGGTTCCAGAAGATCGACGTCAACGAGCCGTCGGTCGAGGACACGATCAAGATCCTGACCGGCCTGCGGACCGCGTTCGAGGGGCACCACTCGGTCAAGTACACCCCCGACGCGATCAAGTCGGCGGTGGAGCTTTCGGCGCGCTACATCAACGACCGCAAGCTGCCGGACAAGGCGATCGACGTGATCGACGAGGTCGGCGCGATGCAGATGCTGGTGGCGCCCAGCAAGCGCAAGAAAACCATCACCACGCGGGAAGTGGAGGCGGTGATCGCCACCATGGCGCGCATCCCGGCAAAGTCGGTCTCGACCGACGATACCCGGGTGCTCGCCAACCTCGACACCGACCTGAAGCGGGTGGTGTTCGGCCAGGACGCGGCGATCGGCGTGCTGTCGTCGGCGATCAAGCTCAGCCGTGCGGGCCTGCGCGATCCCGACAAGCCGATCGGCAACTATCTGTTCTCCGGCCCCACCGGCGTCGGTAAGACCGAGGTTGCACGCCAGCTTGCCGAGATCCTGGGCATTCCGCTCCAGCGGTTCGACATGTCGGAATATATGGAGCGCCATTCGGTCAGCCGGCTGATCGGCGCCCCCCCGGGCTATGTCGGCTATGATCAGGGCGGCCTGTTGACCGATGCGGTCGACCAGAACCCGCATTCGGTGCTGCTGCTCGACGAGATCGAGAAGGCGCATCCGGACCTGTTCAACATCCTGTTGCAGGTGATGGACAACGGCAAGCTCACCGACCACCACGGCAAGACCGTCGATTTCAGGAACACCATCCTGATCATGACGACCAACGCCGGCGCGTCGGACATGGCCAAGGAGTCGATCGGCTTCGGCGAAATCAGCCGCGAGGACGTGCAGGAAGAGGCGGTGAAGAAGCTCTTCACCCCCGAATTCCGCAACCGACTCGATGCGATCGTGCCGTTCGGATATCTTCCGCCCGAAGTGGTCGAGCGGGTGGTGGAGAAGTTCATTCTCCAGCTCGAACTCCAGCTCGCCGATCGCAACGTCCACATCCACCTGGACGAGGGTGCGAAGGCTTGGCTGACCGAGCGCGGCTATGACAAGCTCTATGGCGCGCGCCCGATGGGCCGCCTGATCCAGGAGAAGATCAAGCAGCCGCTTGCCGAGGAGTTGCTGTTCGGCAAGCTCGTCCACGGGGGCGAGGTGTCGGTGAAGCTCAAGGACGGCGCGCTCGCCTTTGAGGTGACGCCCGCCGCACCGCGCAAGCCCAAGAAGGGCGGCAAGACCCGCGCGCCCGCAAAGGCGTAACAACAAAGGCCCCGGTCACAGGACCGGGGCCTTTCTTTTTGCCTGCATCGGCGGGCGCTAACCACTCCACCTATGGAACGGCGGCACCGGTCGGCGCCGCCTCGCATTCTTACTGCTCGTCGCCCATCCGCAGCGCGGCGATGAAAGCTTCCTGCGGGATACTGACCGAGCCGTACTCGCGCATCTTGGCCTTGCCCTTCTTCTGCTTGTCGAGAAGCTTGCGCTTGCGGCTGGCGTCGCCGCCATAGCATTTCGCGGTCACGTCCTTGCGCATAGCACTGATCGTCTCGCGCGCGATCACCTTGCCGCCGATCGCCGCCTGGATCGGGATCTTGAACAGGTGGCGCGGGATCAGTTCCTTCAGCCGCTCGACCATGCCGCGACCCCGAACCTCGGCGGTGCCGCGATGGACGATCATGCTGAGCGCATCGACCGGCTCCTCGTTGACGAGGATGCTCATCTTGACGAGGTCGCCCTCGCGATAGCCGATCTGCTGATAGTCGAAGCTGGCATAGCCCTTCGACAGCGACTTCAGCCGGTCGTAGAAGTCGAACACCACTTCGTTCAGCGGCAACTCATAGGTCGCCTGCGCACGTCCGCTGACATAGGTCAGGTTCTTCTGGATGCCGCGCCGGTCCTGGCACAGCTTCAGGATCGAGCCGAGATATTCGTCCGGCACATAGATCGTCGCCTCGATCCACGGCTCGCTGATCTTTGCGATCTTGTTGGGTTCCGGCATGTCCGCCGGATTGTGCAGGTCGATCTTGGTGACGCCCGACGGGTCGGGGTGCGTCAGCTCGATCTCGTACACCACCGACGGCGCGGTCGTGATCAGGTCGAGGTCATATTCGCGGGTCAACCGCTCCTGGATGATCTCCAGGTGGAGCAGCCCCAGGAAGCCGCAGCGAAAGCCAAAGCCCAGCGCTGCCGAGGTCTCCATCTCGAAGCTGAAGCTCGCGTCGTTGAGCCGCAGCTTGCTGATCGATTCGCGCAGCTTCTCGAAATCGTTGGCGTCGACCGGGAACAGCCCGCAGAAGACCACCGGCTGGACTTCCTTGAACCCCGGCACAGGCTCGGCTGCCGGACGCTTGGCGTCGGTGATGGTATCGCCGACCGCGGTCTGCGCGACTTCCTTGATCTGCGCGGTGATGAAGCCGATCTCGCCCGGGCCAAGGTCCGCCAGCTGCTCGATCTTGGGCCGGAAACAGCCCACGCGGTCCACCAGATGGACGGTGCCCGCGTTCATGAACTTGATCTGCTGGCCCTTCTTGAGCGTGCCGTCGATCACGCGGACCAGGATGACGACGCCCAGATACGGGTCGTACCAGCTGTCGACGAGCATCGCCTTGAGCGGCGCATCGGCATCCCCCTTGGGCGACGGGATGCGCTCGACCACGGTGTCGAGGATTTCCTCGATCCCGATGCCCGACTTTGCAGACGCGAGCACCGCATGGGTGGTGTCGAGGCCGATCAGGTCCTCGATCTCGGCCTTCACCCGCTCCGGCTCGGCGGCGGGCAGGTCAATCTTGTTGATGACCGGAATGATCTCGTGGTCGTGCTCGATCGACTGATAGACGTTGGCGAGCGTCTGCGCCTCGACGCCCTGGGCGGCATCCACCACCAGCAGCGCGCCTTCGCACGCGGCCAGGCTGCGCGAGACCTCATAGGCGAAGTCGACGTGGCCCGGCGTGTCCATCAGGTTGAGGACATGGCCCTTCCATTCCAGGCGCACGGTCTGCGCCTTGATGGTGATGCCGCGCTCCTTCTCGATATCCATGTTATCGAGCACCTGCGCTGACATCTCGCGCTCGGAGAGGCCCCCGGTGCGCTGGATCAGCCGGTCCGCAAGCGTCGATTTCCCATGATCGATGTGCGCGATGATCGAAAAATTGCGGATCTTGCTGAGTTCTGTCGCCATGATCCCGCGCGGTTAGCACCCGGCCGCGCCGATGCGAAGGGGGCGCGCGCGGGCAACCGCATTCCGCGCCTCAGAAAAGCGTAAAAGAGACGCTTGTAACCCCGAAAAACGCTGATATAAGCCGCCGCCTGCCACCCGGTCAGCGACTGGGCGGCACCGGTCGGGGAATAGCTCAGCCTGGTAGAGCACTGTGTTCGGGACGCAGGGGCCGGAGGTTCGAATCCTCTTTCCCCGACCAATTTCTCCCGCAAATTGAGAGAATTGCCCCTCGGGGCACCGGCCTGATCCGGAAGCGCGGATGCAGCCGTGCGGCACTTTTGGGCGCTGCAGCATTGTATCGGCGGCTCCAGACGCCAGATAGCCTCCCCATGTCTTTGCACCTCCCGCACGGGCTCGATCCGCGGCACCTGTTGCGTCCGCGGCGTCGCGGCATCGCCTCCGTCAATTCCGAAGTGCGCGACGGCATCGTGCCGGCGGGCGACCAGCTTGCGCAGACGACCGACCAGCAGGGCGGCGCCGCGCCGGGCGCCAATTACCGGACGGTCGCGCTGATCATCGCCTGCGCGATGTTCATGGAAAACCTGGATGCGACCGTGCTCGCGACCGCGCTGCCGACGATGGCGCAGGATTTCGGCGTGCGCGCACCAGAGATGAGCATCGCCCTCACCTCCTATCTGCTCGCGCTCGCGATGTTCATTCCGGCCTCCGGATTCGCGGCCGACCGCTTCGGCGCCAAGCGGGTCTTTCGCAGCGCGATCGCGGTGTTCGTGCTCGGCTCGCTCGCCTGCGGCCTTGCCCCCAATCTTGCGACGATGGCGGTCGCGCGGTTCCTGCAGGGCATCGGGGGCGCGATGATGATGCCGGTCGGGCGGCTGGTGCTGCTGCGTTCCGTCGCCAAGCGCGACATGGTGTCGGCGATGTCCTGGCTGATCATGCCGGCGCTGATCGGGCCGATCCTGGGCCCGCCGGTCGGCGGCTTCATCGTCACCTATGCCGACTGGCGCTGGATCTTCTGGCTCAATTTGCCGATCGGGATCGCCGGGTTCGTGCTGGTCGGCAGGTTCATCCCCGACATCCGGGAGGCGGGGGCGCAGGCGTTCGACCGCATGGGCTTCCTCCTCTCGGCGGCGGCGCTCGGCTGCCTGCTGCTTGGGTTCGAGATGGTGAGCGGGGCGGAAGGGGCGCTGGTCGCGGCTCCGCTGATCGCGATCGGGGGCGTCGCGGGGCTGCTCTATGTGCGGCATGCCCGCCGCACCGAACACCCGATCCTCGACCTGTCGCTGATGCGGGTGCCGACGTTCCGGTTGTCGGTGCTGGGCGGATCGCTGGCGCGGATCACCCAGGGCGCGCAGCCGTTCCTGCTGCCGCTGATGATGCAGCTCGGCTTCGGTCTCAACGCCGCGCAGAGCGGCATGATGACGGTGGCGACGGCGATCGGATCCTTCGGGATGAAGGGCGTCGCGCGCCGCCTGCTCCACCGCTTCGGCTTTCGCTCCAGCTTGGTGGTGATGGGCGTGCTCGGCACCGCCGCCTATGCCGTGTGCGGGCTGTTCCGCCCCGGCTGGCCGCTGCCCGCGATCTTTGCGGTGCTGGTCGTCTCCGGCTTCCTGATGTCGTTCCAGTTCACCGCCTACAACACCATCGCCTATGACGAGATCGAGAAGGAGCGGATGAGCGCCGCCACCAGCTTCTATTCCACCTTCCAGCAGCTGATGCTGTCACTGGGGATCTGCACCGCGAGCGTGGCGCTGCAGGTGTCGATGGCGGCGAACGGCCGGGCGAGCCCGGGCTTTCCCGATTTCTCGGCGGCGTTCTGGACGGTCACTGCAGTCTCGCTCGCGGCATTGTTCGTCAACCTCCGCTTCGATCCGCAGGCGGGCGCCGAGATGAGCGGGCGCGCGCAGCCGGCGTAATTCGCCGCCACCTGCTTGCCGCGGGATCGGCCGCTGCATAGACCGCGCCTGTCCGAGTTTGTGGAAGGTCCCCGATGCGTTCTGGTCTGTTCGCCCTGTTGCTCCTCGCCGGCGCGGCGCTGCCCGGCGGTGCCATCCTCGCCGGCCCCGCACCCGCCGCTGCGGCATCGGCCGAAGACGCCGTGTTCGAGGCGCTGGGCAAGCGCTTCCTCGACGAGATGGCGCGGCTGCGGCCGACCTATGCGACCTATCTGGGGGACCATCGCTTTGACGGGGAGGTCGATGATCTTTCCGCCGCCGGCCGCGCCCGCGAAGTGGCCGCGTTGAAGCGCACGCAAGCGGCGCTGGCGCGGATCGACCGCAACAAGCTCAGCCGCGAGAACCAGGTCGATGCGGCGCTGCTCGCCAATGAGCTCGCCTATCAGCTGTGGACGATCGAGACCCTGAAGCCCCACGAATGGGATCCGCAAGGCGCCAATGAGTCGGTGTCGGGCGGGCTCTACCTGCTGGCCGCGCGCGATTTCGCGCCCTGGCCGGATCGGCTGCGCTCGGCGATCTCCCGCATGGAAAAGACGCCCAAACTGTACCAGCAGATGCGCGCCAGCCTGGTCCCCGCCCGCGTGCCGGAAGTGTTCGCAAAGACCGTGTCGCAGCAGAATGCGGGCGTGCTCCAGATCGCCGAGGGAATGCTGGCCCCGCACAAGGGCAAGCTGTCCCCGGCCGACCAGAAGCGCTTCGACGCGGCGCTCGCGACGCTCAAGATCGCGGTTGCGGACCAGCAGAAGTGGCTCGACACCGTGCTGGTACCCCAGGCGAAGGGCGATTTCCGCCTGGGCGCCGCGCGCTACGACCAAAAGCTGCGCTACGCCCTGGTCACCGACCTCACCCGCCCGGAGATCAAGGCACGCGCGCTCAAGGCAAGGGCCGATGCGCGCGCCGAAATGTACGCGATCGCCCGCACCGTGCTGGCCGGCAAGCCCAACGCCCCCGCGCTTCCCGCCTCCCCCACGCCCGAGCAGCAGCAAAAGGCGATCGAGGCGGCGCTGGAGCTGACCTATGCCAAGCACCCCGCCCGCGATGGCGTGATCGCGGAGGCGACCCGGACGCTGCAGCAGGCGACCGAGTTCGTCCGCGCCAAGAACCTCATCACGGTGCCCGACACGCCGGTCCAGATCATCGAAATGCCCAAGTTCCGGCAGGGCGTGGCGGTCGCCTATTGCGACAGCCCGGGGCCGTTCGAGAAGCATCTCGGCACCTTTTACGCGGTCTCCCCGATCCCCGCGGACTGGAGCGATGCGCAGGCGGAATCCTTCCTGCGCGAATATAATGACTACATGATCCACGACCTGAGCGTGCATGAGGCGATGCCCGGTCATTACCTGCAGATCGCGCACGCCAATGAATATCCGTCGATGCTGCGCGCGGTGCTGGCGTCCGGGCCATTCATCGAGGGCTGGGCCGTCTATGCCGAGGGGATGATGGCCGACCAGGGCTATCTGAACGGCGATCCGCTGTTCAAGCTCACCGTCCTCAAGATGCGGCTGCGCTCGATCACCAACACGCTGCTCGACATCGGCATCCATACTGAGGGGATGACCGAGGTGCAGGCGATGCAGCTGATGATGGAGGGCGCGTTCCAGCAGGAGCGCGAAGCCGCGGGCAAGTGGACGCGTGCGCGCCTCTCCTCCACCCAGCTGCTGAGCTATTTCGTCGGCTATTCCGAGCATCTGGCACTGCGCGCCGCCGTCGAGCAGCGCGAGGGCGCCGCCTTCGACCTGAAGCGCTACAATGATGCGGTGCTGGCACATGGATCGCCGCCGGTCCGCTACGTCCGCGCGCTGATGCTGGACGAGCCCATCCAGTAAGACCGCATCCCCCCTCGGATCATTTGCCAGCCTCGGCGGTTGCTGGCGGACGATTCGAGGGAGAAGCCGATTGACCGCACCGCATGCCGCCCCGCCCTGCCCCCGATCCGGAAGGGACTGAGCGCATGTACCTGCTCTTTGTCCTGGTCGCGGTCGGCGCGGGCATCACCAGTGCGCTCCAGTCAGGCACCAACAACGCGCTGCAAAAGGCGCTGGGCACCCAGTTGTGGACGGTCTCGATCGTGTCGGTCGTGACCCTGGCGGTGTCGCTGGTGCTATCGCTGGCATCGGGGGAGCGGCTGCCGAGCGGCCAGGCGGTGGCGCAGACGCCGTGGTGGGCGTGGACCGGCGGCGTGCTCGGCATCGTGTTCGTGCTGGCGACGGTCTATGCCTCCCCCCGGCTGGGCGCGGGGCTGTTCGTGGCGCTGATCGTCACCGCCTCGACCATCGCGGCGCTGGTACTCGACCATTTCGGCTGGATGGGGTTCGAGGTTCACCCGGCCGGAATCGGCCGCATGGCCGGTGCGGCGCTGATGGTCGCGGGCGTCGCCCTGATCGCGAAGTTCTAACCCGCCACGGGCTTTTTCGGCGGCGCAAAGGGGGGTGCGTCCGGGGGCACGGCGGCGTTGCGCCACCGCGCGACCGGCACCACCACCGGCCCCTCCTTGCTCTGGCGACGCTCGATCAGGGTCGCGCCCTGCTGCGCGGTGCTGCCGATGGTGGCGCGCGTCCGCACCCAAAAGGTGTTGGAGCGGAAACTGGTGCCCGCCGGCATCGCCACCCCTTCGTCGGCAAGGTCCTTGAGCGACAGGAACCCCTGGCGCTGGCGGGTGGTGGCGAGGCGATCGGCCACGGTCTGGTTGTCGAACAGCACCGCCATCAGCTCGACGGGAGCCGCGTTGAGGTTGATCGTCGTCTTTCCCGGAAGCGCCGTCGCCAGCCGTTCGAGCCTGTCGGCCAGTTCGGGCGGCACCCCGGTGTAGCGCAGCGGCCGCAGGTCCGCGATCGGGCCATATTCGCGGATCAGCCCGACGGCGGTCGCGATCTGGGCATCGTCGAACCCGGCCGCGCGCCCGATCCGGGCGAACAGCAGCTGGGCGGCGAGATCGTCGCCGCGCACCGCGTTCACGTTGAACCGCCCTTCCGCGTCGGCGATGGCGAGGTCGAAGCGTCCGCCCTCGATCGCGACGTCGCTGTCCGCGATCGCCCCCCAGGGTTCGGTGGCATAATCGGCATCGGGCGCATCGCGGGCGTCGCGGCGCAGCGCCACCACGGCCGAGGTTTCGCCGCCGCGCACGATGGCGAGCGCGCGGGCGGCCTCGCGCGAGCGGATCGCGCGGTCGAGGGCGATTTCCTCCCGGTTGATGAGCAACAGCACGATGCCGCTGGCGATCGCCACGAACATCAGCACGTTGACGAGGATCATGCCCTCCTCGCGGGGGTCGTGCCGGGTCATGGCGCCACGCTCGGCGGGATCGGCAGCGTCACCACCCGGCGCACGGTGCCGCCCATGCCGCTGGGCGCGTCGATGGTGAGGTCCACGACGACGGCGCGCGGCCAGGTGTCGACGCGCTCCTGGTCGGGCGGCCAGCTGTCGAGCCAGCCGCCGTCGAAATAGCGCCAGCGCGCCCGCTCGACGCCGGTGAGCACGCGCTGGGGCTGGCCGGCGACGGTGCGGATGAACATGCCATCGGCGACGCGATAGGAGACGGCGATCGGCGGGCCGCCGAGCCCAGGGGAGGCGCGGGTGAAGGTGACCTGGCTGCCGTCGCCCTGCACGCGGCCGGCGGCAAGCTGGTCGAAATCGCTGTCGACCACGAACATCGCGCGCTGCACCTCGGCAATGCGGTCGAGCCGCTTTTCCGTGCGTCCCTGGACCGAGAGGATGCTGTCGACCAGCGTGACGCCGGCAACCGCGATCAGCGCGAAGAGCCCCAGCGAGATCATCAGCTCGATGAGGGTGAAGCCGCCCTCCCCGTCCGGAGCGGGCCGGGTCACGCGCCCTGGCTCACCGCCACCTTGGAGTAGCCGTCGCGCCCCGCCAGCAGGATCGCGAAGCTGCGCGCGCAGCTGCCATCGGTGCGGAAACGGACCGCGCCCGTCGCGCAGTCGAAGCCGCGCTCGCCGAGCAGCCCTTCGCGGTTGAGCTGGTTGGCGGCGCGCAGCTGCTCGGTGATGCCGACCGCGTCATAGGCGAGCGCCGCGATCGCGCCGGGCCGCCCGCCGTTGCGCGCCGCATAGGCGCCGGCAAAGCGCTCGAACGCGTCGGGTTCGGGGCTGGCGATCCACGCGCCCTCGAGCGCGGCGAGCGCCTCGGGCCGATAGTCGACGCCCTGGAAGGTGGTGAGCAACTGCACGCCCGCGTCGCGCAAAGCACGCGAGGCGGCGAGCAGCGCCGCGCCGCCGCCCGGCACCAGCACCGCATCGGGCGCGTCGCCGACGGCCGGCAGCGGCGTGCCGGGCGCGACCGTCACCGCCCGCACCGTAATGCCCAATTCCGGCTCCATCGCCTTGGCAGCGTCCACCGATGCCGTCGACCAGCTGCCGCCGTCGCCGATCACCAGCACGTTGCGCACGCCGCGGGTGCGGGCATAGCGCAGGATCGCCTGGGTGCTCTGCGACGCGGTGATGCCGAACAGGAAGGCGCCGCTGTTGCGCAGCGCCAGGTCGTTGGAAAAGGCGAGCACCGGCACCCGTCCGGCGGCCGCCTGCACCACCGCCGGCACTTCGGCCGCGGTAAGCGGCCCGAGCAGCATCCCCGCCTTTGCCTTCAGCGCCAGCCCTGCCGCAGCGGCCGCGCCCGCAGGGGTGCCGCCGGTGTCGAACACGCGCAGCATCGGCTTGCCGGGCGCGGCGCCCGATTGCGGAAGCATCGCCGCCTGCTGCATGCTAAGCCCCAGCGCCGCATGGCCGCCGGTCAACGGCACCAGCAGCGCCACCGGCCGGGTTTCCTTCCGCGCCGCCAGCAAGGGAGCAGCGGCCCATGCCGCAGACGATAGCACGAGGGTCGATCGCAGCAGGCGAAGCGTCTGCCGCCGCGATACTTCCGGAAGGGGCGCGAGCTCAGGCACGGCGGCGGTCTATCGCGTTCGCGGGGCTCGGAATAGCCTCGTTCGCCGTCGCCATGGTCGCGACGCTGCCGGCAAGCGTGGTGTTGACGGACCGGCCGTGGCGCAGCGGCATCGCGGGCACGATCTGGAACGGCGAAGTCGGCGTCGCCGGCGGCAGCAAGGTCGAATGGGAATGGGCGCCGCTGCGCTCGCTCACCAGCCTGGGCTTCGCCGTCGACTGGCGCGCCACGGGGCCGGATACCGATCTTGGCGGGCAGGCGCTGTTCCGGCCGGGCGGCGCGGTCCGGCTCGACCGAGTGAGTGGCTCGGCCGATGCAAGCCTGCTGCAGGCCGTAGCGCCCAACCTGCCCTTCACCTGCGACCTCACCATGCAGGTCGAACTGCCGCGGCTGGTTGCGGGCAGCGGCGACCGGCAGGCGCAGGCGACGATCCTGTCCGATGCGGGCAGTTGCATGGCCCGCCCAAGCGGCGTCGCCAGCACGGTGCCCGCGATGATCCTGACCGCCGAGCATGTCGGCCGCGAGACGCGCATCCGCCTCGCCCCCCAGGCCCAGCGCCGCCAGACGCTGGTAGAGGCAGTGCTGGCGGAGGACGGCGCGTACCGGATGACGCTGACCAGCGACGGCGCCGCCGCGCTGCCCTTCACCGGCCTGCCGCCGGGCGTGACGGTGGAGAGCCGGCTGTAGGCGCGCGCATCAGATCGTCACCAGATTGTTGAGGTTGATGATCGGCAGCAGGATGGCGAGCACCATCAGCAGCACCAGCCCGCCCATCAGCAGCAGCACCAGCGGCTCGACGAGCGCCACCAGCGTCGCGGTGAGCGCGTCGAGCTCCCGCTCCAGCTCGGTTGCGGCGCGGTCGAGCGCGGGGGCCAGCCGCCCGCTCGATTCGCCCGAGGCGACGATCGCGACCAACATCGACGGGAACGCCTCCGCCTCTGCCATCGCCGCGCGCAGGCTCAGCCCCTCGCGGACGCGATAGGCGACGCCCAGCGCCTTGTCGCGCACCCAGCGGTTGGGCGTGACGGCGGCGGCGGCGTGCAGCGCTTCAACTAGCGGGACGGCGCTGCCGACCAGGGTCGCCAGGCTTCCGGCAAAGCGCGCGGCATTGTGCTGGCGGCTGAAGCGGCGGAACGGGCGCCGTTCGGAAAGAAAGCGGTCGACGCGCAGCCGGTTGGCGGGCACCCGCATCCACCGGCCCGCGATCAGCACCAGCACCAGCACGATGCCGGCGACATACAGGCCGTAGTTCTGGATGAAGGCCGACAGCGCGATCAGCGCGCGCGTCAGGAACGGGAGCTCGGCGCCGCGCGACACGAAGACGCGCACGATGTCCGGCACGACATAGACCATCAACAGCACCATCATCCCGAACGAGACGGTGGCGAGCAGCGCCGGATACAGGAGCGCAAGCTGGAGCTTCTGCCCGTTGGCGTGGCGCGTCTCGACGAAGGCGGCGAGGTGGTTGAGCACGTCCGTCAGCCGGCCCGACTGCTCGCCGGCCGCGACCGAGGCGGTGTAGAAGCCGGGAAAGGCGCGCGGATGCCGCGAGAGCGCGGCGGCGAAGCTGCGACCGTCGAGGATCGCGGAACGCACGTCGAGAAGCAGCGCGCTCACATGCGCCTGGTCCGCCTGCCCCGCCACCAGCCGCAGCGATTCCTCGATCGAGACGTCGGAGCCGACCAAGGTCGCGATCTGGCGGGTGATGGTGGCAAGCTGGCGCGGAGTGATGCCGCGCCGCCGGAACGCGGGCAACCGCAGCGAGCCCAGCGAAGCCCGCTTCTCGCCCGCGACCTCCACCGACAGCGGCAGCAGCGCCTGGTCGCGCAGCTGGGCACGCGCCGCCGCCGGGCTCGAAGCCTCGATAATCCCCTTGCGGGTGGCGCCGCCACGATCGGCAGCACGATAGGCATAGGCGGTCATTTAAGGCCTTCGCGAGCGCGGAAGTTGAGGAAGTTGAGGCGCAGATCCGCTTCCGCCCCAAGCATGTCAGGAGCGTGACACAGCGGGCGGTCCAGCGAGGCGACGGCGGAAGTCATCAACCCCACGAAAGCACATGCCGGCACGCTGGGACAGGGGGAAGCGGCCATGCCCCCTTGAGTCGGGGCGGAAAGCCACGTCTTATACCGGATCAATCATAGGAGAGAGCGGATGGGCCCGTTGCGCTGGATGACCGCTGCCCTGGCCCTGTCCACGGCCACGCCGTACGCTGCCGCCCTCCCCCGGCACACGGCCGATGCGGCCAAGGCGCGCGTGACGAACCCGCTGCTGCCCGGCGGGCCGGACCCCTGGATCGTGCGCGAGGGCGACACCTATTATTACATGGCGACGCTGGGGGACCGGCTGGCGATCCGCGCGACCCGCGACCTCTCCCGCCTGGCCGAGGCGGAGGAGACGGTGGTGTGGCGGCCGCCGGTGTCGGGGCCGAACGCCCGGTCGATCTGGGCGCCCGAGCTCCATCGCATCGACGGCAAATGGTACATTTACTACAGCGCCGCCGCGGCCGGGCATGATGACGACGCCCATCGCGGCGTGTTCGTGCTGGAGAATGCGGGCGCCGATCCGCTCAGGGGCAAGTGGGTCGACCGCGGCCGGATCGCGACGGCGCGGCCGGGGATCGACGGCACGACCTTCGAACATCGCGGCACGCGCTATTTCGTCTATTCGCCCTATGTCGGGAGCGAGAGCGACCTGGCGATCGTCGCGATGCGCAACCCGTGGACGGTGACCGGACCCGAGACCATTCTCGCCCGGCCCGACCGCAACTGGGAACGGCAGGGCGGACGCCAGATCCTGGAGGGCCCGGCGTTTCTGAGGGGGCCGAGCGGCGACCTGTTCCTCGCCTATTCCGGAAGTGCCTGCTGGTCGGACGGTTATGCCGTGGGGCTGTTGCGGGCGCGCCCCGACGCCGACCCGCTGAGGCCATCGTCGTGGGCCAAGGCGCCCGCGCCGATCCTGAAGACGACGCCCTCGGCCGGGGTCTATGCTCCCGGGCACAACGGCTTCTTCACCGCGCGCGATGGGGCGACCTGGATGGTCTATCACGCCAACACCGCGGCAGGGATGGGCTGCACCGGCAAGCGCGCGCCGCATATCCAGCGGGTGACCTTCGATGCGAGCGGCGCACCCGGCATCCCCAAGCTCGGCCGGGAAGCGGCGCTCCCCTG
The DNA here is from genome assembly GCF_049311085.1 of Sphingomonas sp. 3-13AW. Classification (NCBI taxonomy): domain Bacteria; kingdom Pseudomonadati; phylum Pseudomonadota; class Alphaproteobacteria; order Sphingomonadales; family Sphingomonadaceae; genus Sphingomonas; species Sphingomonas sp. 3-13AW. Next base: position 74,380 of record NZ_JASNVZ010000015.1, read on the forward strand.
ATCGCGGCGCTGCGTCAGCCCTCGTCGCGGACGACGCGGGCGACCTCCTCGACGGTGGTGATTCCGGCGCGGACCTTGGCGGCGCCGTCGTCGAGCATGGACGGATTGTCGCGGCGGGCGGCGCGTTCCAGCTCGGCCTCGGACGCGCCATCGTGGATCAGCGCCTGAAACGCCTCGTCGACCGCGACCACTTCGTAGAGTCCCGCGCGCCCGGTGTAGCCGTCGCCGTGGCAGGCGTCGCAACCGACGGCGCGCCACAGCGGCTCGCCGGCGGCAATGGCGCCGCCCATCAACATCGCATCGCCTTCGCTGGCGACATCCTCGCGCCTACAGTCCGGACACAGCCGCCGCACGAGCCGCTGGGCGACGAGCCCCACCACCATCGGCGCGAGCAGATAGCGTTCCACCCCCATGTCGATCAGTCGGGTGACCGATCCGACTGCGGAATTGGTGTGGAGCGTCGACAGGACGAAATGGCCGGTCATCGACGATCGCACCGCGACCTGCGCGGTTTCCTGGTCGCGGATCTCGCCGACCATGATGACGTCCGGGTCCTGGCGCAGGATCGCGCGCAGGCCGCGCGCAAAGGTCAGGTCGGTGCGCGGGTTGACCTGGGTCTGGCCGATGCCGGGCAGCTCATATTCGATCGGGTCCTCGACCGTCATGATGTTGCGGCGGCGGTCGTTGAGGCGGGTGAGCGCGGTGTAGAGCGTCGTCGTCTTGCCCGATCCGGTCGGACCGGTGACGAGCAGCATGCCGTGCGGCCGCTCCAGCAGGCGGGTGAACACGCCGACATCGCGCTCCGACATGCCCAGGCTCGGCAGGTCGAGCCGCAGCCCCCCGCGTTCGAGCAGGCGCAGCACCACGCGCTCGCCATGCTGGGTGGGGATGGTCGAGACGCGCGCGTCGACGTCGTGGCCGCCGATGCGCAGCGTCACGCGGCCGTCCTGCGGCACGCGCTTTTCCGCAATGTCGAGCTTCGCCATCACCTTGATGCGGCTGACCAGCAGCGGGGCGAGCGCGCGCTGCGGCTCGACGATGTCGCGCAGCACGCCGTCGATGCGGAAGCGGACGACGAGCCGCTTTTCCTGCGTCTCGACATGCACGTCCGACGCCCGCTCCTTCACCGCCTCCAGCAGGAGCGCGTTGATGAGGCGGATGACGGGCGAATCGTCGCGGCTGTCGAGGAGGTCGTCGACCGAGGCGGCGCTGTCGGCGAGCGCTGCGAGATCATGTTCGGCAAGCTCGATGCCGGCCGCGGTCGTGGCACTGCTGCCGCCATAGGCCTGGGCGAGCGCCGTCTCGAACGCGTCGTCGGCGACCGGCACGAACGGCACGCCCGGCGCGATGCGCTGCACCTCCAGCAGCGCGTCGAGCGGCGCACCGGCGCGATGCAGGCACTCGATGCCGGCGCTGCCGCTCCGCAACAGGACCCCGGCACGACGGGCATAGCCATAGGGCAGCCGCTCGGCCGGCGCGTCCTCGATCAGCAGCAACGTATCGGTCACGCCCCGAACTCCACGGTGGCCGAGACATGGCCCGGCACGGCCCCGCGCACGATCGAAACCTGGCGAACGCCCAGGGTGGTGGTGCGGGCGACCTCGTCGATCCAGCGCAGGACGCCGTCGTAGGTGCCGTCGGCAACCGTCGCGCGAAAGCCGCCGGCGACCAGCGGCACCGTCTCGGCCGTAAGCCCGGCGCGCGCGGCGGCGGCGGCAATGACTGAGTCGACAGGACCGGCGGTGAGCGGTTGGGCGGCCGGCAGCGTCCCGGCAGCGCGGATGCGGGCGTTCAGCGTCTCATATTGGCGGATGTCGGCACGCGCATCGGCACGCGCGGCCTGGATCGGCTTCACGACGCCATAGACCGCCACCAGCAGCACCAGCAGCGCGGCGAGGCCGCCGACGAGCCGGCGCTCTCGCTGGCTGAGGTTGCTCCACCACCGGTCGAAGCGGGCAAGCCCCCCCTCCAGCCGCGAGCGTCCGGGCAGCCGCACGATCATGCCCCGGCCGCCGTCACGCGGATGCCGCCGGCGGGATCGGGGGTGACCTTTGCCTCCACCCGCGCACCAGTGAGCGCGGTGCGCAGCTGGTCGGCGGCGCCCGCGTCGCTGGCGTCGAGATCGATCACCAGCTGGTTGCCGCTCCACTGCATCGATCGCACGGCGATGGTGGGCGCCAGCGGCGCGAGCGCGACGCTGACCCGCGCGAGCGTCGGCACGAAACGGTTGTCGCCGGTCGCGCGGGGCAGCCGGTCGGCGACGCTGCCGGGCAGGTCGGTCGCCTGCGCGAGATCCGGCGCGGCGGTGGCGAGCAGCGTGCGCGTCTCGGCTTCCGTCCGGTCGGCAATGGCGCGCAGCATCAGCGTGTCGGCGGCGGCGATCACGCCGTTCGCCACCAATGCGGCGAGCGCGACCATCGCGAGCTTGCGCACGAACGCCGATCCGGTGCCGCGGCGGGCATAGCGCCCCTGTCGCAGATCGAGCGCGGGTACGGCCAGCGTCATGCCGAGCGGCTGCGGCACCGCGGGTTGTGCCGAGATCGGCGCGGGGAGCGGATCGGCAAAGGCGGTGACATCTGGCTGGCCGGCGGCTTCCCAGGCGGCGGGCAACAGCGCCGCCGGCACGGCAAAGCCGGTGCCGTCGCCCGCCCGCACGACGGCGCGGCCGTCGCGAAGCGCGACGTTCCACGCGCCTTCCGCGGGACGCGGCAGGGCGAGCGCATCGGGGACCAGCGCCGCCTCGCCAAGGCCGTTCGCTTCCGCCAGCGTCAGCCATTCCGCCATCACGCTGTGCCGGACCACCGCGACCAGGTAGCGCTGCGGCGCCAGCGTCTCGCCGATCGCCAGGTGCACCGCCTCGAGCGGATCGGCGATGCGATCCTCGATCGCGAAGGGCAGCGCCTCCAACCGTTGGGCGCGCGAAGGGAGCGGCAAGTCGACGGCAAGCAACAGCAGGCGTTCGGACGGCACCAGCAAGGTTGCGGGACCCTCGGCATCGGCTATGATCGGGCGTTCGCGCTCGAGCGTCCATACGCCGGCGGCGGTGTCGCCCGTGTGGACGGTCATATTTGAGTCATCAGGCGAACGCATGGGGCCGGGATGCGCATCTTTTCACAACAGTTTCATGACAGCGTCGGGGGCACCGTGACAGCCTGTGCGAAAAGCCGCAAGCCGCGCGTGCGGCGGACCGTGCCGGCGGCACAGGCGGGGCTGACCCTGGTCGAGATGATCGTGGTGCTGGCGATCATCGCGATCGTCGCCGCGCTGATCGTGCCCAACGTCATCAGCCGCCCGGACCAGGCGCGCGTCACGACCGCGGGCACCGACATCAAGAGCATCTCCGCCGCGCTCAAGATGTACCGGCTCGACAATGGCGACTATCCGACGACGCAGCAGGGGCTGAAGGCGCTGGTCGAACGGCCGGGCACCCCGCCAGTGCCGAGCGGCTGGGCGCCGGGCGGCTATCTTTCCGACATGCCGGTCGACCCCTGGGGCAATCCCTATGTCTATAGCTCGGCGGGCAACGGCAGCTTCGAGCTGAAGTCGCTCGGCAAGGACGGCAAGCCCGGCGGCAAGGGCCTGGACGCCGACATCGACGGCAAGCGCCCCTGACATGACGCTGCCTGCCCGTCGCGCGGGCAACGACCCGGCGGACGCGCAGGCGCCGCGCCATGCCGAAAGCGGCATGACGCTGGTCGAGATGCTGGTCGTGCTGGCGATCATCGGCATCGCCGCCGGTGCGGTGACGCTCGGCATCGGCGCCGCCACGCGCGCGCCCACCGTCGAGACGGAGGCGCGGCGGCTGGCGACGCAGCTGCAGGCCGCTGCCGATGATTCGATGCTGGGCGACCGCGCCATCGCCTTTACCGCCGGCGACCATGGCTATGGCTTTGCGACCCTGACCGGGGCGGGCAGCTGGACCCCGCGCGAGGGCGCCGGCATGGGATTCCACACGCTGCCGGGCGGCATGGTGATGCGCCTGTCGGCCCGGCCGCCGATCCTGCTGGGGATCGACGGCACCGGCGAACCGCTGACCGCCGACATCAGCTCGGGCCAGGATCGCTGGATCGTCACCTATGACGGCATGACCGCACAGGCCGTGCGCGCGCCCGCCGCATCTTCGGCACCCGCCGCATGACGCCGCGGACGGCCGAGCAGGGATTCTCGCTGATCGAGGCGCTGGTCGCGCTCGCCGTGCTGGCGATCGCCACCGTCGGGCTGATCGGTGCCGTCGAGCAGCACATCGATTCTACCCGCGGCATCGAGCGGCGCACGATCGCGATGCTGGTCGCCGAGAACCGGCTGGCGGAACTGGAGGTCGGCGCGCCGGAGGTGGACGCGCGCACCGTCGAGATGCTCGGCCGCCGCTGGCAAGTCGCGGTCGTCCGGCGCGGCACCGACGATCCCGCGCTCGACCGGGTGCGGATCGCCGTCTCCGCCGCGGGCGAGGAAACGCCGCTTGCGCAGCTCGACGGCTTTCTGGAAGGACGCGGATCATGAGGATGCCCGCGCTCACGCCGCGCCAGAAGCGCCAGACGCTGGACGTGGCAATCGCGCTGGCGATCGTGTCGGTCGCCTTTCCGCTCGCCGGGCTGGTGTGGACGATGGCGGGCCATGCCGGAACCGGTGCCGTGACCGTGCCGAGCGAGGGACGCGCACGCCCCGCCGCGGTCGGCGACCTCGGGCCGGTGCTCGCCTGGGCCCCGTTCGGACAGGCCGCCGTCGGCGAGGCGACGCAGAAGACCGGCATCCAGGCGGAATTGCGCGGGCTGATCTTTGCGATCCCGGTCGAGCTGGCAGTCGCCTTTGTCGCAACCGGCTCCGAGCCTGCGCGCGCCTATCGCGTCGGGGAGACGCTGGCGGGGCTCAGGATCGAGGGCATCCAGCGCGATCGCATCCTGCTCAACAACGGCGGGCGCATCGAATATCTGGGCTTTCCCGATCCGAACGTCCTGACCAGTGCCGCGGCCGACGCAGCCGGGAGCCCCGGCCCCCCCGCCGCCGCCGGCACTAC
>NZ_JASNVZ010000016.1:0-77857 GCF_049311085.1 Sphingomonas sp. 3-13AW
GCCCCAAGCAGCAGGAACGCGCGCCGCTCGATCCCGAACAGGTCGAGCTTGCTCAGTCGATGGTAATTCACCGCGACGCGCAGGCGATCGTGCTCAACAAGCTCCCCGGCCTCGCCACCCAGGGCGGCACCAAGACGCACGACCATGTCGACGGCCTGCTCGACGCGCTCCAGTTCGAGGCGGAAGGCCGGCCCAAGCTGGTCCACCGGCTCGACAAGGATACGTCCGGCGCGCTGCTGCTCGCGCGCACCTCGCGCGCCGCGGCCTTTTTCTCCAAGCATTTCTCCGGCCGCTCCGCGCGCAAGACCTATTGGGCGCTGGTGATCGGCGTGCCCGACATCAACGACGGCATGATCGACCTGCCGCTTGCCAAGCAACCCGGCAGCGGCGGCGAAAAGATGCACGTCGACGAGGAGGAGGGCCAGCCCGCCCGCTCGCGCTATCGCGTGATCGAGCGCGTCGGCAATCGCGCCGCCTGGGTGGAGCTTCAGCCCTATACCGGTCGCACCCACCAGCTGCGCGTGCACATGAGCGCGATCGGCCACCCGATCGTGGGCGACGGCAAATATGGCGGCGCCGCTGCCTTCCTGACCGGCGGCGTCAGCCGCAAGATGCATCTCCACGCGCGCCGCATCCGCATCGACCATCCCGATAGCGGCAAGATCGACGTGACGGCGGAGCTTCCGCAGCACTTTGCGGAGAGCATGGAGCTGCTCGGCCTCGACCTGTCGCTCGGCAATGCACTCGCCGAAGACACGCCCCCGCCCCCCACCCGCGCCATCGAAAAGGCAAAGGCCAAGGCCCATGCCAAGACGGTCCGCAAGGAACGCCGGGGCGAGCGCCGGAGCCGCGGCAGCAGCTGATGCACCCCAACCCCGCCTTTCGATGGAAGGACAGGGCGGCCATGCGCGCCTATGTCGACCAGGTGGCGTTCGGCGCGCTCTTCGTGGCCACTCCGGAGGGCCCGCGCGTCGTGCACCTGCCGGTCACCTGGAGCGGTGAGGATGCCCTCGCCTTTCATCTGGCGCGGGCCAATGACGTCACGCCGCACCTGGCGGGCGCGACCGCGCTGTTCGTCGCGCAGGGTCCCGACGCCTATGTGAGTCCCGGCTGGTACGGCCAGGGCCCTCAAGAGGTGCCGACCTGGAACTATGTCGCGGTCGAGCTGGAAGGGACGGTCCAGCCGATCGACCGCGCCCTTTTGCGCGCCCAGATCGAGACGCTGGGGGAACGCCATGAGGGCCGCTTCCATCCAGAGGCCCCTTGGACCCTCGACAAAGTGGAACCGGAGGCAGCCGAAAAGATGCTGGACGCGATCCAGGGCTTCACGCTCACCATCCATGCGTGGCGGGGCACCGCCAAGCTGGGGCAGAACAAGCCCGCGCACGCACGCCTCGCGGCAGCCGATGCGTTGGAGCGCACCGGCAACGGCGCCATCGCCCAGCTGATGCGGAGTGCCTCGTGACTCGGCTCGCCGTATTCGACTGCGACGGGACCTTGGTCGACAGCCAGGCGAACATCTGCCGGGCGATGGAGCTCGCGTTCGTCTCGGCGCAGCTGATGCCCCCGGATCGCAGCGCAATCCGCCGGATCGTCGGGCTGAGCCTGGTGGAGGCGGTCGCGCGCCTTGCCCCGGCTGCGGAGCCGGCGCTGCACGCGGCAGTGGCCGAAGACTATAAGCAGCATTTCCGGGCAATGCGGACCAACGGCGGCCTCGCGGAGGAGCCCTTGTTCGACGGCATCGCGGAGGTCCTCGAACAGCTGGCCGACGACGGCTGGCTGCTGGGCGTCGCGACCGGCAAGTCCGACCGGGGCCTGTCGCTGCTCCTGGCGCACCACGGGCTCACCCACCGGTTCGTCACGCTCCAGACCGCAGACCGCCACCCGTCCAAGCCGCATCCCTCGATGCTGCAACTGGCGATGGCCGAAGCGGGTGCGGAGCCGCAGGACACGGTGATGATCGGCGACACCAGCTTCGACATCGCGATGGCCGCGGCGGCCGGTGTCCACCCGATCGGGGTCGCCTGGGGCTATCACAGCGTCGCCGAACTCACGGCTGCCGGCGCCAGCCACGTGCTGGAACATGCCTCCGCGCTTCCCGCCCTCGCCCAGGCACTGTGCCCGGCGCGCGAAGCGGTGCGCGGATGAGCGCCGATCCCGCCCGCAACCGCTGGCTGGTGCTGGTGCTCGTCCGCATCGCCGCCTCCTGCGGGGCCGTGGTCGGGCTGGTGCTGCTGGCCCGCGCCGTCACCTGGCCCCCGAAACTGCTCGGCGTCGCGATCGTGCTTTCGGCACTTTACGTGATGGCAGTGGTGCCCCGCGCGCTGGCCCATCGCTGGAGGAGCCCGCCCAACCCATGAAGCGCTTCTGGAAAACGGTTACGGTCGAGCCGACCGACGGCGGCCTGGGCATCGCGCTCGACGGGCGTCCGGTGCGCACCCCGGGGCGCGTGCCGCTCGCGCTCCCCACGCCTACCTTGGCTCAGGCGGTCGCGGATGAATGGTCGGCCGTCGAAGACACGCTCGATCCGCGCGCAATGCCGCTCACCGGGCTTGCGAACGCCGTGATCGACCGCGTGGCCCCCGATCCGGATAGCTTTGCCGCCGGCCTCGCCGCCTATGGCGAGAGCGACCTGCTCTGCTATCGCGCCGACGGTCCCGAGCCGCTGATCGAACGACAGGAGGCTGCCTGGGACCCCGTGCTCGACTGGGCGCGGCAACGCTACGACGTCGCCTTCGCGACGACGGCCGGCGTGATGCACGTGACTCAGCCCCCTGCCACCATCGCGCGGCTGGCCGAGGCGACCGCCGCGCGCGACCCCTTCGCGCTCGCCGGGCTGTCGCCGATCGTCACGATCACCGGCTCGCTGGTGCTGGCCCTCGCCCTTGCCGAGCATGTCTTCGACGCGGAAACGGTTTGGAACGCCGCCCATGTCGACGACGACTGGCAGGTCGAACGCTGGGGTGAGGATGCGCTCGCGACCCAAGCCCGTGCTCTCCGCCGGCGGGACTTCGACGGCGCCGTCAAATTCCTGAACGCGCTGGGCTAGCGGGGGCCGCCCGCCTCAATCCTCGTGGATGAGGCTCTGGTCCCGCGTGTCGCGCATGCGCAGGTAGACGACCAGCGAAATCCCGATCATCGCCGTCACATACCAATAGAAGCCGCGCTCCCAGCCGGCATCCTTGAAGCGCAGCGCGACATATTCCGCGGTCCCGCCGAACAGCGTGTTCGCCAACGCATAGGGCAGCGCCACGCCCAGCGCGCGGATGTGCGAGGGGAACAGCTCCGCCTTCACCACCGCGTTGATCGACGTATAGCCGGTCACGATCACCAGCGCCGCCATCACCAGCAGCCCGGCAGTAAGCGGGCTCTTGGTCTGCTCCAGCGTGCTGAAGATCGGGTAGGTGAACAGCACGCCCGCGACCCCGAACCCGACCATCAGCGGCTTGCGCCCGATCCGGTCCGACAGTGCGCCGGCAACCGGCTGCAGGCACATGAACACGAACAGGGTGATGCCGTTGATCTGGCTCGCGACTTCCTTTGAAAAGCCGGAGGTGTTGACCAGGAACTTCTGCATGTAGATCGAATAGGCGTAGAAGGCGAGCGTACCCCCGGCGGTCAGCAACATCACCAGCGCGGTCTCCCGCGGATGGTGGCGCAGCAGCTGGAGGAACCCGGATTGCGGCGCGCCGGTCGACTGGGCGTTCTTGAAGCTCTCGGTCTCCGCCAGCCCGCGGCGCAGGCGAAACACCACCACCGCCAGCACCGCGCCGATCACGAACGGGATGCGCCACCCCCATTGCTCCAGGTCGACGGCGTCCATCACCGCCTGCAGGAACAGCAGCACCAGGATCGCGAGCAGCTGACCGGAAATCAGCGTGACGTACTGAAAGCTTGAGAAGAACCCGCGCCGCTCGCGCCCGGCCATCTCGGACAGATAGGTGGCACTCGCCCCATATTCGCCGCCTACCGACAGGCCCTGCATCAGCCGCGCCACTACCAGCAGCGCCGGTGCCGCGATCCCGATCGTCCGATAATCGGGGGTACAGGCGATGATCAGCGAGCCCAGGCACATCAGCGTCACCGACAGGGTCAGCCCCGCCTTGCGCCCCCGCCGGTCGGCATAGATTCCCATCACCCAGGCCCCGATCGGCCGCATGATGAAGCCGACCGCGAACACTGCCGCCGCACTCAGCAGCTGCGCGGTCTGGTCGCCGCTGGGAAAGAAATGCGGCGCGAAATACAGGGCGAAGGCGGCATAGACGTACCAGTCGAACCACTCGACCATATTGCCCGTCGACCCGCCGATGATCGACTTCAGCCGCGACCGGGAAAGCTGCACCTGCGCGGGAGCCTGGGAAGACTGGGGCAAGGCGGCCATTGCAGCAGTTCCATGATTGTCGATGCCGGACGCGGCCGGACGGCCGCCCCCCCCCCGACCTAACCCGACCCGCCGGACGGCGCTACCCGCCCCCGGTCAGCTGTGGGCAGGCACCGGCTTGCGCACGACTTCCCTGGCGCCGCGTTCACGCCACAGCGCCGGCAAGGGCAGCAGGGCGAGGCTCACGAGCGCAATCATGGTCTTGGTCGCCTGGGAGAAGGGCGGGCTCGCCTGATCGATGTAATAGACCAGATAAACGATCGCGACGTGCCAGACATAGACGTAGAGCGAATGCCGCCCGAGCAGTCGCAGCGGCCCGAGCGAGAAGAAGCTGCGCAGTGCGGTCGCAAGGCTGCGTACCTGTGGCCGATGATGCTGTGCCCCCGCCACCAGCAGCCAGCTGAGCCCGAGTGCCGCAGCGATGAAGTTGACGAGATAGATCAGGCTGAAGTCGGCGCGGATCTCCAGCGTCGTGACCTTTGCCGCCAGGTCCGGCGGCAGCAGCCCGTGCGCGGTGGTGATCCGCAAGGGCAGCAGCAGCAGGCAGGTGATCAGGCAGATCCAGGGGACCAACGTACGGTCCGGGCGCAGCAGCGCGGACCAGTCGATCCGCTCGCTTGCCATCAGCGCACCGATCGCGGCCCCCGCGAAGAACACGATCTGCCAGCCCAGCAGGTTGAACCCGGTGCGGATCCCCTGCCCGTCCGTCGACGTGATCCAGGCGCTCACCGGATCGGTGATCAGCTGATGCACTCCCAGCTGCCCGACGAACCACAGCAGCGCCGATCCGGCCGCAACCTTGGCGACATGCCCGTTCAGGCACAGCCATACGACCGGCGGCGCGGCCAGCATGTAGATCACGTACTGCGGCAGGATATCCATGACCGTCGGCTGGAACAGGAAGGTCGCAACCGCGGCCAGCCGCAGCGGATCACCGGTGAGGCTCGTGTCGCCCAGCCAGTTGAACCACAGCGGATCAGCATAGGGCAGGATCATGCGGGCAACGAGCACCGCCAGCACGATCGCCATCGCATAGCGATACAGCTCCAGCGCGCGTGCCCGGATCATCCGGCTGCCGGCGTCATAGCCCTGCCGCATCATCTTGCGGCCATAGACGAGCCCGATCATCAGCCCGGAAAGGAACACGAACCCTTGCGCATCCTCGACGAAGGCGAGCTGGTTATGGTTGACCCGCAGCATCCAGTACCCACCCTCGAACACCAGGTGGTTGATGAGCATGAAGACGAGGAAGAACCCGCGTAACCCGTCGATCATTCCGTAGCGCGGCAAGTTCCACCCTTTTGCTGTTCCTGGGTACACCCTTGGGAAGGGCGCGGACGCATCCGGATCAATCTATGACGGTCATACGGAGTGCCGCCGACGACGAGACGGCGGGACGAATTGTTTCAAAGGTGCGACCAGCGGCGGATTACCGGCCGGATCAGGCCATCAGCTTGCGGATGAACCCGATCACGCCGGTCTGCCGGGAGCGCTTCAGGCGCTCGGCCGCCAGGATGGTCTGGACCTTGCGGAAGCAGCCTTCGACATCGTCATTGACCAGCACATAGTCATAGCCGTCCCAGTGGCTGACCTCGGCCGTCGCGCGTGCCATGCGGGCGTCGATGATCTCGATCGCATCGGTATTGCGGTTGAGCAGGCGCTGGCGCAGCTCGGCCATAGACGGCGGCAGGATGAACACGCGCACCACGTCGCCGCCGGCGATCTGGAACAGCTGCTGCGCACCCTGCCAGTCGATGTCGAACAGCACGTCCTTGCCGGCCGCCAGCATCGCCTCCACCGGCGCTCGCGGCGTGCCATATCGCTGCCCGAACACATGCGCCCATTCCAGGAACTCATGGTTGTTGACCATGCGGCGGAATTCTTCGAGGTCGACGAAGTGATAGTCCTTGCCCTCGACTTCGCCGGGCCGCGGTGCCCGGGTCGTCGCAGACACCGACATCGACAAATCGGGCTCGTCGGCCAGCAGCTTGCGCGCAATGGTGGACTTGCCTGCGCCGGAAGGCGAGGAAAGGACGAACAACACACCCCGGCGCTTGAAGCCGTGCGGATCAGACTCTGGCGGCACTTCCATGCGCGCTAGTGGCGCGAGCAGGAGCGATACGTCAAGGCATGGCGACGACCTTCCCCACCGTCAAACCGTCCCACGCCCGCCGCTGGTGGTGGGTGACGCTCGCCATCGTCGCGGTCATGGCACTGGTCCTGCTAGCGATGGGCCGCACGCCGATCTGCACCTGCGGCACCGTAAAGCTCTGGTACGGGACGGTGCAGTCCGCTGAAAACAGCCAGCATATCGCCGACTGGTACAGCCTCAGCCATGTCGTCCACGGCCTGATCTTCTATGGCTTGGGATGGCTCACCTTGCGCCGAAGGCCATGGCAGATGCGCATGGCGCTCGCGACACTGCTGGAGGCGGCGTGGGAAGTGCTGGAGAATTCGCCCGTGATCATCGACCGCTATCGCGCGGTCACGATCGCGCTCGGCTATGAAGGCGACAGCGTGGTCAATTCGGTCGCCGACATCGGCTGGATGCTGCTGGGATTCGCACTCGCCCGGCGCCTGCCGCTATGGGCGACCGTCGCCCTGGGCATCGCCCTCGAACTGCTCGCGCTCGCGGTGATCCGCGACAATCTGACGCTCAACCTGTGGATGCTGATCGCGCCCAGTGACGCGATCCGCAGCTGGCAGGCGGGGGCCTGAACCCCCGCCCCGCCGATCAGACCCGCTTGCGGGCCCTGCGCCGGTCGTACGCCTTCTTGGCCACATAGCCGCCGCCGAGCACCAGCCCCAGCGGCCCCATCCGGCGCATCGCGCCGCCGACGAGATACCCAAGGGCCGCGCCCTTCGCGCCGCCGCTGCCGTCGCGCCGGTCGATCTCGCGCCCGACGAGCGCGCCTACGATCCGCCCGATCATGCCGTCTTCTCCCGCTGAAACAGCTGTTCGCGCAGCTGCTCGGCGCCGCGCAGCACGGCCCAGCCCACTGCATAGGTGACCGCGATCGGCACCGCGACCTTGAGGACGTTGGCGGTAATGGCACCGATGATGGCGCCATCCGCCGCGCTGTCGTCGCCACTCATGCTGTCGATGCCGGCGCCGATCAGCGCCCCTATCGTCGTCGTACCCATGAACACCTCTCTTCCGTTATCGGAGGAGATAGCGCGGCAGGCGCGCGCGAGTTCCGGGCCTATCGGCCGATCATCGTCTCCGCCCGGACGTAGCGGTCGAACGTCGCCTCGTCGACCAGCCCGAGCGCCAGCCCCGACTCCTTGAGCGTCAGCCCCTTTTCATGGGCGTTCTTCGCGATCTTGGCCGCATTGTCATAGCCGATCGCGGGCGCGAGCGCGGTGACGAGCATCAGCGATCGATTGACGAGGTCGGTGATCTGCTGCTCGTTCGCCACGATCCCGTCGACGCAGCGCTCGGCGAAATTGTCCATGCCCACGCCGAGCAACTGGATCGAACGCAGCACGTTCGCGCCGATCAGCGGCATGAACACGTTCAACTCGAAGTGCCCCTGCATGCCGCCGACGGTCACCGCCTGGTGATTGCCGATCACCTGCGCCGCCACCATCGTCAGCGACTCGCACTGGGTGGGGTTCACCTTGCCCGGCATGATCGAGCTGCCCGGCTCATTGGCGGGCAGCGACAGCTCGCCGAGGCCCGAGCGCGGCCCCGAACCGAGGAAGCGGATGTCGTTGGCGATCTTGTTCAACGCGACCGCAAGGGTGTTCAGCGCGCCGGAGAAAAAGACGAGGCCGTCCTTGGCCGCCAGCTGCTCGAACTTGTTGGGTGCGCTCTCGAACTGGGTGCCGGTGATCGCGCTGATCGCCGCGGTCATGTCCTCGGCCCAGCCTTCCGGCGCGTTGAGGCCGGTGCCCACCGCCGTGCCGCCGATGGCCAGCTTGCGGATATTGCCGTTCAGCGCGCCTTCGATCCGCGCCTTGCAGCTCTTCAGCTGCGCCGCATAGCCCGAGAATTCCTGCCCCAGCGTCAGCGGCGTCGCATCCTGGGTGTGGGTGCGGCCGATCTTGACGATATGGTCCCATGCCTCCGCCTTGGCGGTGATCGAGGCGGTCAGCCGGTCGAGCGCGGGTAGCAACAGGTCCCGCGTCGCGAGCACGGTCGCGACATGCAGCGCGGTCGGAAAGCTGTCGTTGGACGACTGGCTCATGTTGACGTGGTCGTTGGGGTGAACCGGCGACTTGCCGCCCCGGGTCCCGGCCAGCACTTCGTTGGCGCGGCCGGCGATCACCTCGTTGACGTTCATGTTGGTCTGAGTGCCGGACCCGGTCTGCCAGATCACGAGCGGGAACTGGTCGTCGAGGGCGCCCGCGATGATCTCCTGCGCGGCCGCCTCGATCGCATCGGCGATCTCTGCGTCCATGCCATGCTTGCGGTTCACCCGCGCCGCGGCCTGCTTCACGATCGCCTGGGCGCGGACGATGCCGAGCGGCATCCGCTCCATCTCCCCGAACGGGAAGTTCTCGATCGAACGCTGGGTCTGTGCGCCCCAATAGGCGCGGCCGGGAACCTCGATCGCGCCGATCGAGTCGGTTTCGGTGCGGGTGCTGCTGATGTCGGTGCTCATGGCCCGACAACGCTACGAGCGGCCGGCTTGTTGCAACGGCCTGCCCGCCTCGTCCTACTTCTTGCGCTTGAAGTCCACGGCGACGACGTTCGATCCGTCCTCGACCGGCTTTGCCTGCGGGCCGTCGTTCTCGGCCGGATCGTGCGGCTCCGGGCCACCATCGGGGCCTTCGGCGGCCTGGAAGCGCAGCTCGAAGTTGACGGCCGGGTCGTGGAAGCCGGTGATCGCCGAAAACGGGATGATCAGCGTCGACGGGATCTGGTTGAAGCTCAGCCCCACCGAGAATCGCGTTGCGTCGACAGTCAGGTCCCAGAAGCGGTGCTGGATGACGATGGTCATCTCGTCGGGGAAGCGCTCGACCAGCCGCTTGGGGATGTCGACGCCCGGCGCCTGGGTCTTGAAGGTGATGTAGAAATGGTGTTCGCCCGGCAACACGCCGGTGGAAGCGACTTGTCCCAGCACGCGTCCTACTACGGCGCGCAGGGCGTCCTGCACGATCTCGTCATAGGGGATCAGGCTGTCGGGCACTTGAGCGTTCATGCGCCTTGGGTAGCGGTGTTTCGGGTGCGGTCAAGATTCGTTGCGTTGCTTGCGCGACCAGCGGCGCTATGGGAACGACATGCGCACCGCCACTATCACCCGCTCGACCAGCGAAACCTCGATCGAGGTCACCGTCAACCTGGACGGTACCGGCGTCTATGATGTCCAGACCGGGGTGGGCTTCTTCGACCACATGCTGGAGCAGCTGTCGCGGCACTCCCTGATCGACCTGACCGTCAGGACGAAGGGCGACCTGCACATCGACGCGCACCACACGGTCGAGGACACCGGCATTGCGATCGGCCAGGCATTCGCCCGGGCGCTCGGCGACAAGCGCGGCATCCGCCGCTATGGCGAGGCGCTGTCGCCGATGGACGAGACGCTGACCCGCGTCGCGCTCGACATCTCCGGCCGCCCCTGGCTGGTGTGGAAGTCGCGCTTCACCCAGGCGCAGCTCGGCACCATGGACACCGAGATGTTCGAGCATTTCTGCCACAGCTTCGCTCAGGCGGCGGGGATCACCCTCCACGTCGAGACGCTCTACGGCGCAAACAACCACCACATCGCCGAGAGCATCTTCAAGGGGTTGGCCCGCGCCCTTCGCACCGCGACCGAAATCGACCCACGCAAGGTCGATGCCGTGCCGTCGACCAAGGGCGTCCTGTGAGCATCGCGCGTCCGAACCAGCCGCTGGTCCTCACGCTGCTCACCTATGTGAAGCCGATCGAGGAAATCGACGCCCTGCGCCCGCGCCACCTGGAGTGGATCAGCGCCCGCATCGCCGCCGGCGAGGTACTGCTCGCCGGCCGCCGCGACTCCGCCAGCGGCGGTGTGCTGCTGTACCGCGGCAGCGCCGATGCGGTCGAGGCGATCGCCCGCACCGACCCGTACATCACGGAAGGGGCGGCCACGCTCGAAGTCGTAGGCTTCACCGCCGCCGTCGCCAGCGCAGAGGTCGGGGCGCTGCTGGCATGACGCTGGCGCTGATCGACTATGGCGCCGGCAATCTCCACTCGGTCGCCAATGCGCTGAAGGCTGCCGGCGTCGCCGACATGGCGATCACCGCCGATGCCGACGTCGTGCGCCGCGCCGACCGGATCGTGCTGCCGGGAGTGGGCGCCTTCCGCGCCTGCATCGACGGGCTCGCGGCCGTCCCCGGCATGATCGAGGCGATGGAGGAACGTGCGCTCCGGGGCGGCGTGCCGTTCCTGGGCGTCTGCGTCGGCATGCAGCTGATGGCGAGCGAGGGCGAGGAGTTCGGCACCCACGCCGGCCTCGGCTGGCTCCCCGGCACCGTCCGCAAGCTTGAGCCGACGCCCCAAGCGCGCGTGCCGCACATGGGCTGGAACGACGTGGTTCCCGTGGGCGAGCACCCGATCGTGCTTCCGGGCGAGGCCTATTTCCTGCACAGCTATGCATTCGAAGGCGGCGGCGTCGTCGCCACCACCACGCACGGGCAGCCGGTGACGGCGGCGATCGGCCGCGACAACCTGCTCGGCGTCCAGTTCCACCCTGAAAAGAGCCAGCGCTATGGCATCGCGCTGCTGGAGAGATTTCTCGCATGGCGACCGTAATCGTGACCGACCGGCTGATCGTCTTCCCCGCGATTGACCTCAAGGGCGGCCAGGTCGTCCGCCTCGCCGAAGGCGACATGGACCGCGCCACCATCTACGGCGACGATCCCGCCGCGCAGGCGCGTGCCTTTGCCGATGCCGGCGCCGACCATCTCCACGTCGTCGACCTCGACGGCGCCTTTGCCGGCGACTCCGTGAACGGCGATGCCGTGGCAAGCGTGGTGCGCGCCTTTCCCGGCCGGGTGCAGCTGGGCGGCGGCATCCGCACCCGCGCGGCGATCGACGGCTGGCTGGAGCTTGGCGTCGCCCGGGTCGTGATCGGCACTGCGGCGCTGGAGAACCCGGACCTCGTCCGCGACGCGGCGCGCGCACTGCCCGGCCGCATCGTCGTGGCAGTGGACGCCCGCGACGGCCTGGTCGCGACTCGCGGCTGGGCGGACGTCTCGACCGTCACGGTGGCCGACCTCGCCCGCCGGTTCGAGGACGCGGGCGTCGCCGCCCTCCTCTTCACCGACGTCGGCCGCGACGGGCTGCTCAAGGGCTGCAACGTCGCCGCCACCGCCGCACTTGCGGCCGAAGTCAGCATCCCGGTCATCGCCAGCGGCGGCGTCGCCGGCATCGAGGACATCCACCAGCTGCGCGGCAAGCCCGGCATCGAGGGTGTCATCACCGGCCGTGCGCTCTACGACGGCCGCCTCGACCTCGCCGAGGCGCTGCGAGTGGCCGCGTGACCGTCCGCGTCCGCATTATCCCCTGCCTCGACGTCCATGCCGGGCGCGTGGTGAAGGGCGTGAACTTCGTGGACCTGCGCGACGCCGGGGACCCTGTCGAACAGGCACGCGCCTATGACCTCGCCGGTGCCGACGAGCTCTGCTTCCTCGACATCGGCGCAAGCCATGAGGGCCGCGACACCATCGTCGACGTGGTCCGCCGCACGGCCGAGGTGTGCTTCATGCCCCTCACCGTCGGCGGCGGCGTCCGCTCCGCCCAGGACGCGCGCGCGCTGCTGCTCGCCGGAGCCGACAAGGTCGCGGTCAACTCTGCCGCCGTTGCCCGTCCCGAAGTGGTGGCCGAGATCGCCGACCGATTCGGCAGCCAATGCGTCACCGCCTCGATCGACGCGCGCCAGGTCGAACCCGGCCGTTGGGAAGTGTTCACCCACGGCGGCCGCCGCGCCACCGGCATCGACGCGCTGGACCATGCCGCCCGTCTCGCCGGCCTGGGTGCGGGCGAGTTGCTGGTGACGTCGATGGACCGCGATGGCACCCGCGACGGCTATGATCTCGCACTCACCCGCGCGATCGCGGATGCGACCGACGTCCCGGTCGTCGCCTCGGGCGGCGCCGGCAAGCTCGCCGACCTGGTCGCCGGGGTGGTCGAGGGACACGCCAGCGCGGTCCTTGCGGCGTCGATCTTCCACTTCGGAGAAGCGAGCATCGCCGACGCCCGCGCCGCCCTCGCCGCGGCCGGGGTTCCCGTCCGCGGGGCGCAATAGGCTTTTCGGCATCGGGTACGGGGCGGGAGGCACTTCTGCTCCGCCCCGTCCTCCTCTAGGACACGCCGATGCGCCTGACCCCGCTCCTCCTCCTGCTGCCGACCCCGGCCCTCGCCGCCCACTCCGGGGCGGTCGGGCCCAGCACCGGCTTTGCTCTGTCCGACGTGGCCCTGTTCGTGGTCGCGGCCGCCGGGCTGTGGTTCGCCCGCCGGGCCCTGCGCGCACGTCGCAAGCCACCGCGGGATTGACTTGCGCCTTCCCGGAGAGAAAGCGGGAGCGATGGCAGACACCGACCCGCTCGACCAACTCCAGGCAGTGATCCGCGCCCGTCTGGGTGGCGATCCCACCACTTCCTATGTGGCCAAGCTCCACAACCGTGGCCGCGCGAAGATCGCGCAGAAAGTGGGCGAGGAAGCGGTGGAGACGGTGATCGCTGCGATTGCCGACGATCGCGAAGGGCTGGTGTCCGAGTCCGCCGACCTCCTCTTCCACCTGCTGGTGCTGCTCGCCGACGCGGGCGTGTCGCTCGACGACGTCCGTGCCGAACTCCACCGGCGCGAGGGCCTGTCGGGAATCGCCGAAAAGGCCGCCCGCCCCCGCTGACGCCCAAAGGACCTGTCCCATGCCGATCGACGCCACGCTTCCCTACGACGACAGCAACATCTTCGCGCGGATCCTGCGCGGCGAGATCCCGGCCAAGCGCATCTACGAGGACGAATTCGCCCTCGCCTTTGAAGACATCGCTCCCCAGGCGCCCACGCACGTGCTGGTGATTCCGAAGGGGCGCTATGTTTCATGGGACGATTTCAGCGCCAACGCCCCCGATGCAGAGATCGCCGGCTTCGTCCGCGCCATCGGGGAGGTCGCGCGCGAGCACGGCCTCGTCGCCCCGGGCTACCGCCTGCTCGCCAACGTCGGCGCGCACGGGGGACAGGAAGTACCCCATCTGCACGTCCATCTGTTCGGCGGCCAGCCGCTGGGGCCGATGCTCGCGCGCTGACGCCAAGCGCGGCAAACAGGGATTTTCTTTGCGCCTATGAAATTAGGCTTTACGTTCACGCTTTCGCGACTGCGAAACGAACCGGTTCAGGGGAAAACCGCATGATCTTCGGGCGCGTCAAACCACTCGACGCTATCCTAGCGACTGCCGAGAAAAAGTCGCTTCACCGCTCGCTGGGCGCACTGCAGCTGACGCTGCTGGGCGTCGGCGCCATCATCGGCACGGGTATCTTCGTGCTCACCGCAGAGGCCGCGCAAAAGGCCGGACCGGGCATGATGGTCTCGTTCATCATCGCCGGTGCCGTCTGCGCGGTCGCCGCGCTCTGCTATTCCGAACTCGCCTCGATGCTTCCGGTCTCCGGTTCCGCTTACACCTACACCTATGCGGTGATGGGTGAGTTGCTGGCCTGGATGGTCGGCTGGGCGCTGATCCTCGAATATGCGGTGGCCGCTTCGGCGGTTTCGGTCGGCTGGTCCGGCTATTTCGTCGGCCAGCTGGGGGGCTGGTTCGGCGTCACCTTGCCGCAGTGGATGATCGCGGGCCCCTATGCCGGTGGCATCATCAACCTGCCGGCCGTGGTGATCGCACTGCTCATCACCGCCCTGCTGGTCGTCGGCACGAGCGAGAGCGCCAAGGTCAACGCGGTCCTGGTGGCGATCAAGGTCACCGCCCTCACCGCCTTCATCGCGCTGTCCGTTCCGGTCATGCAGATGGAGAATTTCGACAACTTCATGCCGCAGGGCTGGGGTGACGGCGCCGGTGCCGGCGTGATCGGCGCGGCGGCTTCGATCTTCTTCGCCTATGTGGGCTTCGACGCGGTGTCGACCGCGGCAGAGGAGACCAAGAACCCGCAGCGCAACGTTCCGATCGGCCTGATCGGCAGCCTCGCGATCTGCACCATCTTCTACATGCTGGTGGCAGCGGGTGCGATCGGTTCGCCGATCGGTGCGCAGCCGGTCACTGCGGCCGACGGCACCTGGCTGGCTCCGGGCTCGACCGAGCTTGCCCAGCGTTGCGCCGCGATCAGCGCCGCCGCGGCCGAGCCGCTGTCCTGCTCCAAGGAAGCACTGGCCCACGTCCTGCGCCAGATCGGCTATCTCAACGTCGGCAACCTGATCGGCCTCGCCGCCTTCCTGGCGCTGCCCTCGGTCATCCTGGTCATGATCTATGGCCAGACCCGCATGTTCTTCGTGATGGCGCGCGACGGCCTGCTGCCGGAGAAGCTGTCGAACATCCACCCCAAGTGGAAGACGCCGCACATCATCACGATGATCACCGGCGTGGGCGTGACCTTTGCGGCGGCGTTCCTGCCGGTCGGCAAGCTCGCCGACATCGCCAATGCCGGCACGCTGTTCGCCTTCTTCATGGTGGCGATCGCGGTCATGCGGCTGCGCAAGACCGAACCGACCCGCAAGCGTCCGTTCCGCACCCCGCTGGTGTTCGTGGTCGGGCCGCTGACGATGATCGGCTGCACCGTGCTCTACTGGTTCCTGCCGCCGGACGCCAAGCTGGTGCTCCCCGGCTGGGGTGCGCTCGGCCTGATCGTCTATTTCGCCTATGGCTATCGCAAGAGCCACCTCGGCCGCGGCCTGATCGATGTGCCGGAAGTCGAGGCATACGACGGCATCGAGCCAAAGGTACCGGGCGCTCACTGAGCCTTCGCACCCCGCAAACAAGAAGGGCCGGAGGATCGCTCCTCCGGCCCTTTCTTTTTGCCTGTGCGGGTCTGCCCGCCCGGACTTAGCCGAGCTTGTCGGCGATCAGCTGCTTGAGGTCGGCGTTGGGCCGCGCGCCATAGTGGGAGATGATCTCCGCCGCGCAGATCGCACCCATCCGCAGCGACTTGGCAAGGTCGTGCCCCTGCGCCTGGCCGTGGAGGAAGCCCGCCGCGAACAGGTCACCGGCGCCGGTGGTGTCGACCACGGCATCAATCGGCTCGGCCGCAACGGCCACGCGCTCACCGTCGACGACCGCGATCGCGCCGCGCTCGCTGCGCGTCACGACCAGTGTCGGCACCTGCGGCGCGATCCTGGCGACCGCGTCCTCGAAGTCTTCGACCTCGGCAAGCGCCAGCAGCTCGTTCTCGTTGGCGAACAGGATGTCTATCATCCCATCGGCCAGCAGCGCGCGGAAATCGCCGCCGTGGCGTGAGATGCAGAACACGTCGGACAGGGTGAAGGCCACCTTGCGACCGGCACCGCGCGCAACCTCGATCGCGGCGCGCATCGCCTGGCGCGGCTCTTCCGGATCCCACAGGTACCCCTCGAGGTAGAGGATCGCGGCATCCGCGATCATGTCGCGGTCCAGCGCCGACTCCGGCAGAAACTGCGAGGCGCCGAGGAAGGTGTTCATCGTGCGCTGGCCGTCCGGCGTCACGAAGATCAGGCAACGCGCCGTCGTCGGCTCGCCGGTGCGCGGCGCGGTGTCGAAACGGATGCCGACGGCGCGCACGTCATGGGCGAACACGCTGCCGAGCTGGTCGTCCGCAACCTGGCCGATGAAGCCGCAGGTGCCGCCGAGTGCCGCGATGCCGGCCGCGGTGTTGGCGGCCGATCCGCCCGAAACCTCGCGGCCCGGGCCCATCTTTGCGTACAGCGCGTCTGCCTCTGCGGGCGAGAAAACGAGCTGCATCGAGCCCTTGTTCATGCCTTCGGCTGCCAGGAAGGCATCATCTGCCTGCGCGAGAATGTCGACGATGGCGTTGCCGATTGCGACGACATCATAGGTGGGCTTCGTCAATTGAGTCTCCAATGCGGGGTTCCGCAAACCGCCTTGGGCGGTAAAGAGCGCCGCTCCCGCGCGCAACCGCGTTGACGCCGCCGCCGCCGCCCCGCATGCCCCAGCCATGATCCGCGCCCTGCTCCTTTCGGTCGGCCAGCTCGGCGACCGCCGCATCCTGGTGGTGCTGGCGAAGTCGCTGGCGGCAACGCTGCTGCTGTTCTTTCTGCTGGCGGTGGGACTTGCGTACGGTTCCCATGTGCTGGTGCGCGACGGGCTCCACTGGGGCAGCGGGCTCGGCAGCCTGGCCGCCGCAGCCGCGGTGATCGCCGTCGTCGGGCTTGGCTGGCTGTTGTTCCGGGCAGTCGCCATCGCGGTCACCGGCATCTTCGCGGACGAGGTGGTCGCCGCCGTAGAGGCCCGCCATTATCCGCAGGCGCTTTCGAGCGCGCGGCCGGTGCCGTTCACGCGCGGCGCGGCGATGGGCCTGGGCTCGGCGGCGCGGGTGATCAGCGTCAACGTCATGCTGGCGCCCCTGTATCTGGTGCTGCTGGCGACCGGGGTCGGCACCGCGATCGCGTTCTTCCTGGTCAACGGCTGGCTGCTTGGCCGGGATCTGGGGGACATGGTCGCGGCCCGGCACCTGCCGGCCGAGGCGATGCGCGACTGGCGGAGCGGCACCGGCGGCGGACGGTTCGTGCTGGGGCTTGCGGGCACCGGGCTCCTCATGGTTCCGCTGGTCAACTTCATCGCGCCCGTTCTCGGCGCGGCGATGGCGACCCACTGGTTTCACGAAAGGCGAGGCACATGAAGCGTTGGGCAGGATTGGCGATGCTGGCCATGGGGCTTGGCGGGTGCGCGACCGCACCCGACCCCGCGACCGGAGTCGTCCCCCCGCCCCCGCCGAGCGCCAGCTACAGCGCGGTCGGGCTTGAGCGGATCCTGGGCCAGCCCGCCAACGCGGTCACCCAGCTGTTCGGAAAGCCCGATGCCGACCTGACGGAGGGCGCCGGCCGCAAGATGCAGTTCGGCTCCGACATCTGCGTGCTGGACGCCTATCTCTACGCGCCAAAGGGCGGCGGCACGCCCGTCGTCACCTATGTCGACGCGCGCCAGCGCAACGGTGCGCCGATCGACCGCGCAAGCTGCGTCGCCGCGCTCGTCCGCCGCGAGGGCGGTCGCTGAACAAAGAGCCCGCCACGAGGGCGGTCGCTGATTTAAGCGGCGGACCACTCCGCCACCACGTCCGGATCGGTTTCGGCAGCAAGCCGCGCGTCCCGCTCGCTCGTCAGGCGCGCAGGATCGAGCCGCCCCAGCGCCCACACCGCGGCCCCGCGCACCAATGGCGCCGGATCGTCCAACAACCGAGCGACCGGCGCCCCCAGTGCCGGATCGCCGCTGTTGCCGGCCGCGATCAGCGCATTGCGCACCATCCGGTCGCGCCCGATCCGCTTGATCGGCGACCCCGCGAACACCTGTCGGAAGCTCGGATCGTCGAGCGCCATCAACTCTGCCAGCCGCGGCGCCACCAGTTCCGCGCGCGGCAGAAACGCCTTGTGCGCAGCAGCCGTCGCAGCAAATTTGTTCCACGGGCACACCGCCAGGCAATCGTCGCAGCCATAGATGCGGTTGCCGATGCCGGGGCGCAGCGCCGTCGGGATCGGCCCGGCATGCTCGATCGTCAGATAGCTCACGCACCGTCGCGCATCGAGCTGATAGGGCGCCGGGAAGGCATCGGTCGGGCACGCGCGCTGGCAGGCGTCGCACGATCCGCAGCTTCCGCCCGATGGCGCATCCGGTGCCAGATCAAGCGTGGTGTAGATCGCGCCCAGGAACAGCCAGCTGCCATGCGCCCGGCTGAGCAGGTTAGTGTGCTTGCCCTGCCACCCCAGCCCCGCCGCCTCGGCCAACGGCTTTTCCATCACCGGCGCCGTGTCGACGAACACCTTGAGGTCGCAGCCCGCCTCCTGCGCCAGCCAGCGGCCCAGCGCCTTCAGCGCCTTCTTCACCACGTCGTGATAGTCGGCGCCCTGCGCATAGACGGAGACGCGCCCGCGATCCCCCACCCCGGCGAGCGCCAGCGGATCGCCCGTCGGCGCATAGCTCATGCCGAGCGCGATGACGGAGCGCACGTCGGGCCACAGACCAGCCGGTGAGCCGCGATGATGCGCGCGCTCCTCCATCCAGATCATGCTGCCGTGCCGGCGCGCATCCAGCCATTCGCGCAGCCGCGCCGCCGCCTGCGGCGTGGCATCGGCGCGTGCGACGCCACAAGCCGCGAAGCCGAGCTCCGCCGCCTTCTCCTTGATGCGGGTTTCCAAGGACTTGTGCTGGTCCACGCCGCCCCGCTACCACGATGACGCGGCGCGCAGCACCCCTTGCGTGGCTCATGCGTTAGGGCGGAAAGCAACAAGGGCGGCGCGTGGGGGGAACGACCTCGCGATCCCGGACGGAGGTTGGATGGACTCGATCGCTGGTGGCACGAACCTGGCGCTGACGGCGACCGGACTGGTCAAGCGCTTCGGCGGACGCCGCGTCGTGGACGGCATCGACCTGCAGGTACCGGCCGGCGCCGTCTACGGCGTGCTGGGCCCGAATGGCGCGGGCAAGACGACGACGCTGCGCATGCTGTTGGGGATCATCGAACCCGACGCCGGTCAGCGCTGCCTGCTCGGCTGCAATGCTCCGCGCGATGCTTCCGATCGGGTCGGCTATCTGCCGGAGGAGCGCGGGCTCTATCCCGGCATGAAGGCGCGCGAGGCGATCGCCTTCATGGGCGCCCTGCGCGGCCTCGACTGGGCGACGGGGCGCAAGCGCGCCGCAGTGATGATGGAACGCGCCGGGCTCGGCGATTCCGTCGATGCCAAGATCCGCAAGCTGTCGAAGGGGATGGCGCAGTTCGTCCAGCTGCTGGGGTCCGTCGTGCACGAGCCCGAGTTCCTGGTGCTGGACGAGCCCTTCTCCGGCCTAGACCCCGTCAACCAGGAGCGCCTCGAGGGGCTGGTCATGGCAGAGCGCGACCGTGGCGCCACCATCCTGTTTTCGACTCACGTCATGGCCCATGCCGAGCGGCTGTGCGACCGCCTCGCGATCATCGCCGGCGGCAAGCGCCGGTTCGAGGGCACCGTGGCGGAGGCGCGCGGCATGTTGCCGATGCGGGTGCATTATGTCCCCCACCGCCCCGGCGATGACATCGCAGTGCTGCTCCCCCCGGATGCGCAGCGCGATCGGCAAGGCGACGGCTGGACCTTTTCGGTCCCCGAAGAGGGTGTGGAACAGACGTTGAGCCGCCTGATCGCGGGGGGCCACGGCATCGCCGGCCTCTCGATCGAACGTCCCGGACTGCACGACGCGTTCGTGCGCATCGTCGGCCAGGCCGCGGCCGAAGGAACCCCCGCATGAGCAACTTTCACCGCATCCTGCGCCAGACCATGACGATCGCGCGCCGCGACTTCGTCGCCACGGTGCTTACCCCCACCTTCCTCATCTTCCTGCTCGCGCCGATGCTGTTCGCCAGCTTCGGCGCGCTCGGCAGCCTGGGCGCACGCGCGGTCGGCGAAAGCGGCGAGGGTCGCGAGCGGATCTACGTCATCGCAGCCCCTGCGATCGGCGACCGCTTCATGGCCGCCGACCGCGCGACCCGCACGTTCCTGAACCCCGAAGCGCTCCCGCCCGTGCTCGAGGTGGTGACACCCGACGCGGACCCCGCCGCCCAGGCCGTCCGGCTGCTCGGCCAGGAAGACCGCGACGTTCCGGCAGTCCTCTACGGACCGCTCGACCAGCCGCACATCCTTCACGGCAACGCGGTGTCGCGCAGCGCGCAGTATCTCGCCACGCTCGCGGAACAGGCCGCGCGGGACGGCCGCGCCGGCATCACCGCACCGATCAGCCACCCCCGCTTCGAACAGGTCGCGCGCGCAACCGGCACCATCGGCGGCAAGAACACCGCGGCGGGCTTCGCCGTGATCGCCCTGTTCGCACTCACGCTGATCCTCGCTAGCCAAGCGGTCGGCACGATGGCGGAGGAACGCTCCAACAAGGTGATCGAGGTGCTCGCCGCCGCCGTCCCGCTGGAGGCGGTGTTCCTCGGCAAGCTCGTTGGCATGTTCGGCGTCGCCATTCTGTTCGTGGCCTTCTGGGGCACGCTGATCGCCAATGTCGGCGCGTTGCTGCCGAGCGAGGATGCCGCGACGCTGGCAGGGCTTGCCCCGGCGGTGGGGTTGCCGACCTTTGCGCTGCTGTTCGCCGTCTATTTCGCCGCGGCCTATCTGCTGCTGGGCGCGGTATTCCTGGGCATTGGTGCGCAGGCGTCGACGCCGCGCGAAATCCAGATGCTGTCCATGCCGCTTACCCTGTTCCAGATGGGCATGTTCGCCCTGTCGCTGACGGCCGCGGGGAAGCCGAACAGCTGGATCGCCATCTTTGCAGAGGTCTTCCCCTTCAGTTCCCCCTTCGCGATGGCGGCGCGCGCCGCCAACCGCCCCGAACTCTGGCCGCACTTCCTCGCGATCGGCTGGCAGATGCTGTGGGTGGCGCTGACGATCACGGTCGGCGCGCGCCTGTTCCGTCGTGGGGTCCTCCAGTCCTCGGGGCCGAAATTCCGCTGGAGCGCGCTGCTCGGGCGCTGAGCGGCGGCGTCTGGAAACCGCACCGGCGTCACCCCATCTGGCGCGGTGATGACACAGCCTCTCCTCGATCGCCGCCGCCTGCTCGCGCTGGTCGGCCTCGGCGGAACCGCCGTTGCGATCGGCGCCACCGGCACCTCCGGGGAGGCTGCGGCCGCCGCGCCGTTCAAGCTGACCGACGCGCAGTGGCGCGCGCGCCTCACCCCCGCGCAATATCGGGTGCTGCGGGAGGACGCGACCGAGCGCCCCTACAGCAGCCCGCTCAACAAGGAAAAGCGCGCCGGCGTCTTCGCCTGCGCCGGCTGTGGCCAGCCGCTCTTCACCTCCGCCACCAAGTTCGAGAGCGGCACCGGCTGGCCCAGCTTCTGGGCTCCGGTTCGCGGTGCGGTGATGACGCGGGAGGACCGGTCGCTGTTGATGGCTCGTACCGAGGTTCGCTGCGCGCGCTGCGCCGGGCATCTCGGCCATGTTTTCGACGATGGCCCCCCGCCCACCGGCAAACGCTACTGCATGAACGGCGTGGCCATGACCTTCCGCCCAAAGGCCTGATCACCGGCCCCGAATCGCAACCGGCCCGCTCCCCCGGGCAGGGAGCGGGCCGGTCGCGTTTCAAAGCGGTGCGGCTTGCGCGCCTGCTCCGTCTTAGTCGACGATCGTGGTGAAGCTGTTGTTGAAGCTGTTGCCGCCGCTGGCGACCTGCACGGTGCCGAGGCTCTCGGTCTGCGGTGCAGAGCCCGAATAGATGAAGCCGTTGGTCGAGTAGGACGAGGTGCCGAGGCCGCCGACCGGGCCGAACCACACGCGCACTTCGCTCCAGTCACCCGCCGGCGACACGTCGACCGCGCGCACATCGCGCTCGATGCCGCCGCGGCGCGACCAGTTGGCGTGGGTCAGCAGGACTTCGCGCTCGTTGAGGACCTTCGACACCATGGCGACGTGGCCCATCCGCATCCGGCGGCTGGCTTCGAACGAAAGCACGGCGCCTTCCTTCGGGGTATTGCCGCGCTCGTACTTGCCGGCAGCCTGGTTCCACCAGGTGTTGGCATTGCCGTGGATCGCGATGCCGGAAATCTCGCGGGCATAGGGCGCGCACTGCCAGAAACGTGCCTGCGCCGGTGCCGTCGTCAGCAGGCAAAGCGATGCCGCCAGCGCAAAACGCGCTGCAAAAGCCTTGAAATTCATGGACCCCCCGTAGGTCGTGAAACTCGTGGGAGTGTGTGAAGCAGGGTTTTTGCGCGGGCGAAAGATCATGCGCCTCGTCGTTGGAACCTTTTCCGACGAAGCGTGTTGAGGCGACGATGGTCCCCCCGCGGAAGGTCTGCGGCGGTGCTGTTTTCGCTGCCCGCGCTCCCGCTTCGAGCCGTTTTTGGCGGTCGTCCTTTCTCGCCAGCATCGCAACCCGTCGCTTGCCGAAGCGATTCTGCGGCGTTCCGATACGACGCAAATCAGTTTAGAAGAGAGCGATGCGATCCTGTCTCCTTGCCGTGCTGCTGTTGGCCGGCTGCAACAATGGCTCCCCGCCCGACCAGGACATCGAAACTGCGCCGGTCGCCGTAGAGACGTCCGCCGCGCTTTCTCCGGGGACCGTTCCGGTGCGGATCGGCGAACAGGGTGCAAGCTTTGCTGCATGCGGTATCGGCGGTGTGGTGGTCGCAGCATCCGCGCCCGTGCGCGCCGCGCCGTTTGAGGATGCGACGGTTACCGAGACGCTGGAACAGGGCCGGCCGCTATTCGTCTGCACGCGCTCGATCGACCAGCGCTGGCTCGGCATTGTCGCGCCCGCAGCAGAAACGCCGCAGGACGGATGCGGCGTAACGACACCCGTGCCCAGCCGACGCGGCTATGATGGCCCATGCCTTTCCGGCTGGGTTCCGGCGGCCGCGGTACGCGCCGGAGCCCGCTGAACCGCAGCCCCGTGGACTCCGTTCGTCGCAACCTTTGTTGCGCCGCAACAGAATTCATGGTCCCTTCGTTCACAAGTCGCCGGATCGGTTCAGCATGCTGTTAACCGTCTGCAGGCAGACTGGCCTGGCGATGGAGCACGTGCGGGAGCAAGAGCGATGGGCGCAGGGATGAGACCGGCGGAAGGGGCGATGACCCTTGCCGAGATGAAGGAGTTCGCAGGGTTCAGCGCTGCGACCCAGCGCTACATCCGCCGTTCGCTCGACATCGGCCTCGATCGTGAGGATGCGATGGAGCGCTGGTCGCGCGACGTGGTCGAGGCCGCGAGCATCCGCGCACAGGCGCGCCTCTACGACCGCCTTCCCGAAATCCGCGCGCTGGTACCCGACGACAGCGGGCTTGAGGCGATCGAGCCGTTCATGGCGCCGCTGCTGGTGGTCACCGCCTTCGATCTCGGCCAGGGCCGGCTCACATCCTTCTCGGCTTACCGCTTTCTCTACGAGCGGTTGATCGGCGCGGAATCCCGGCCATGGCTCCCGTCCGCCTTTTGCGCCTCTGCAGCATTGCCGCACCTCCACCCGGAACTCCGCCGCAAGCTGCTCCAGTCGATCAGCGAGGCAGCCGCGACCGCGTCGGGCTGGTCGCTCCGCCAGCCCGCCTTTTTCCCGGCGTGGGTGGAAAAGGTCGACCAGCGCGCGCTGCCGAACTGAGGCCGCAGATCAGGCCGGGCTGAGTAAGACCCTCCCGGCCCCCCGCGTGTCCAGCTTCGTGAGTCCCAGCCAGGCCGCCATCCGCTCCAGCTCTTCCAGCAGCCGTTCGCCGGTAGAAGCGGGCGCACCCGGCTCCAGGCTCGCCTGCTGCACGATCAGCATACCGCTGTTGCGATCCGCCTTCAGGTCCACCCGCCCCACCAGCGCGCCGTCGAGCAGGAACGGCAGCACATAATAGCCGTGCTCGCGCTTGTGCGCGGGCGTGTAGATCTCCAGCCGATAGCGAAACCCGAACAGGCGCTCGGCGCGGTCGCGGTTCCAGACCAGCGGATCGAACGGCGACAGCAGCGCCGCCCCGTGGGTCCTGCGCCCGGCACGGGCATCCCGATGCAGATAGGCGGGCTGTCGCCAGCCACGCACCCTGACCGGCGCGATCGTCCCCTCCTCGACCAGCTCCGCGATCGCCGCCGGCACATCGCCCGTCGGCAGCCGGTAATAGTCACGCAGGTCCCCGGCGGTCGCGATGCCGAGAGCCTTTGCCGATCGTGCCAGCAGTTCGCGGCGCGCGTCGTGCGCGCCGGGCGTCGGCAGCTCGAGGACGGCGCGCGGCAGCACCCGCTCTGGAAGGTCATAGACCCGTTCGAAATTGCCGCGGCGGTGGGTCGCGGCCACCAGCCCCGCCCAGAACAACCATTCGAGCGCGTGCTTGGCCTCGCTCCACACCCACATGCCCTTGGCCGCCTTTGCGCCGGAAAGGGCGGAGGCGGCGATCGGCCCTTCCTCGGCAATCCGCGCGAGCAGCGCCTCGGCTTCCCCCCGCCGCTCCGTCGCAAAGGGTTGGAGCTGTCGCCAGATCCCCTGCCCCGCACGCGCGCGCGCCATGCGCCACCGCAGCAGCGGGTGGCAGTCCAGCGGCAGCAGCGACGCCTCATGCCCCCAATATTCGAAGAAGCGCTTGGGGCGCTCCATCATGATCCCGTCGAGCAGCGCGCGGTCATACGCGCCCAGGCGGGAGAACAGGGGCAGATAGTGCGCGCGCACCAGCACGCTGACGCTGTCGATCTGGAGCACGCCCAGCTTCGCGATCGCACGCCGCAGTTGCGCCGCATTGACCGCGCCTCCCGCTCGCGCGCATTGAACCCCTGCGCGGTGAGCGCGACCCGGCGCGCCTCAGAAAGACCGAGCTCCGTCGTCAGGGGAGGCACCCCGGCCGTCGCCCCATCGGGCTCACCGGCACGCCCGCCATCCCATCGCGCCCCGCCGGGCCTGGTCCAGATGCAGGTGGTCGCGGTGCGCAGTATTATAGTCCGGCGACAACACGGTCGAAAACAGGCCGCAGGCGCCGTCGCGCACGTCCCGCAGGAAGGCTGCCCGGTCCCCCGTCCCCTTCCAGTCGCCGACCACCGTCACCCGGCGCCCGTCCGCCAGCACGAACCCGGCGACGTCCAGCGCATTCGCCGCCGCATGTTCGCTCCAGTCGCCCGTCGACCTGCCATAGAGGCGGCGGCAGTTATAGCTGCCGAAATGCTCGATCCGCGCGACCGGGCTGTCGAAATGCCGGCGCGCGGCCGGCTGCACCACCTGCCACTCCCACACCGCGAGCGCAGCTGCGACCGGGCACGACGTCCCCACCTCGCGCGGCGAGAAGCCGATCGTGCGCGCACCCCCGGCCGTCAGCCGCACGCCATCCGCATAACCGCACTGGCCCGACACCACCGGCGCAAGCGGAAGGTAACGTACGCCTGCCTGGTCGAGCAGTTGCCGGCACTTGGGGAAATCATCGGTGAGCCCGGCCAGCTTCCGCCCGGTGAACATCCCCACCGGCTCAGACAGGTCGAGCGGCCGCCATGGCAGGTCCTGCGGACGGTTGCGCACCAGGGCATAGAGGGCAAAGCCGATCGCCAGTATCACCAGCATCCACACGATCGCGCGCGTCGCACGCCGCACCTGCTTCATCGGCGCCGCACTTCGTCGAGCGGCTGGGCGGTGACCGGATAGCCGAGGTCGTCGGGGATGCAGAGCTGATCGACGCCGCCGCGCCGCTCGATCCAGGGAGTGATGGCGCGGATCGGATAGGCCGCCGCATGCTCCGCCGCCGCCGCAAAGCTCGGCAGCATCGCGAGCCGCTCCAGCACGCGCCGGGTCGGATAGATGATGCGCGCCCGTCCCGCGTCGGCATCGGCCAGCACCTGATCCGCGCTGGCCCAGAACGCGCGGGCCGTTTCGGTGCCGTCCACCACCGGCGCAGGCGTATCGGCAGGGGCCGACGCCAGGAAGAAATGCGTGTCGAACAGGCGCGCCACCAATCGCTCCGGCCGCCAGCGCGCAAACGGCACAAGCCGCTCGACCGCAAGACGATGATGCCCGAGCACCGCCCCCAGCGCGTCCCCCGCATGCAGCCGCGCGCGCATGTGCGCGAGGGCCGCAGCATCCGGCGCCGGCTCCAGCCCGATTGCGAGGCCGACTTCCTCGATTGTCTCGCGGATCGCAGCGGCCTTGGCGGCCAGCAGGGGGTCGTCGCCTGCCACCACCCCGTCGCCCGGATCGATCCGCCCGCCCGGAAACACCAGCGCACCCGGTGCGAACGCCATCTGCGCGGCACGCTCGACCATCAGCAGTTCGGGCGCACCGGGGCGGTCGCGCATCAGGACCAGGGTCGCGGCAGGGATCAACTCAGGCGATTTGGGCATCTTGAGCAGTGTTTTCCTAGGCTCGCCGGCGGCGGGTCCGCCTATCCATCGCGACGCCCGTGGAAACAAGCGCCTCCGAGATGGAAGCAAATCCGGCACTCGCGGAGGGCGAGCCTTGCCGACCCGCACCATAACGGCGGGGTCGTCTTGCCTGTTCCGGCCGGCCTGCAACGCTGCGGCCATGGATGCAATGTTTGAACGCGTGGAAGATCTGGCAGAGCTGGTCCGGCGCACCGTCACCCCGCTCGCCGACCTGTCGAACGGCTATGCGCTGCTCGATTTTCCGGATTATTCCAATGTCGGGGACAGCCTGATCTGGCTTGGGGAGCTGGCGTTCTTCGATCGCGTGGCGCCGCGTCCGCCCGGCTATGTCAGCACGATCCACGGCTTCGACCTCGACGCCCTGAAGCGCGCGGTTCCGGCCGGCCCGATCTTCCTCAGCGGCGGCGGCAACTTTGGCGATCTGTGGCCACGCTTCCAGCAATTCCGCCGGATGTTGCTCGCCGCCCTTCCCGGCCGCCGCATCGTCCAGCTGCCCCAGACGATCCACTTCGCCGATCCCGTCGAAGCACGCGCGACCCGCGATGCGATCGCGCAGCACGGCAATTTCACGATGCTCGTGCGCGACCGCGCCAGCCTCGCCTTCGCCCAGACCCAGCTCGGTTGCGAAGTCGCGCTATGCCCCGACATGGCCTTTTGCCTCGGCGCCCTCTCGCGCCCTGCGCTGCCGGTCCACGACATCGTGTACCTTCTGCGCACCGACCAGGAGCAAAACGGCGAACGCGGCCTGCCCGCTCTCGGCCCGGACGATCTGGTGACCGACTGGATTCACGGCGCGCACACGCCCAGCCGCTGGGATCGCGCTGTCGCCAGGCTGGGCCGCACCGCCCTGCTGCTCGCGGGCGGAGAGCCAGACTATGGCCGCTTTCGCACCCGCGCCCGCGCCGAACTGGAACGCGGCCGCGCGCTGCTCGGCGCCGGTGAGGCGGTGGTCACCGACCGGCTGCACGGCCACATCCTGAGCGTGCTGATGGGCATCCCGCACGCGGTGCTCGACAACAGCTACGGCAAGGTCCGCGGGTTCGCGGAGCTATGGTGCGCCGACCTCCCAGGCGTCGCAATCTGTGAAGCGCTCGAACAAGCCACCGCCCACGCGCTCGCGGCAAGCCGCCAGATCGCGTAAGCCCTCCAGCGCCCCTGGCCTTACCGGTTGCTCAGGCGTCACCCCGACCGGGAATGGAGCCGCCTTGCAACGGTTCGCGTTGCGCCCCCCGATTACGCCCAACAGGCTGGCGTGCTGGACAAGGGGCCGATCGCACGAAAGCCACCCTCCGGTTGCAGGTCGTCTCCAGCCCATTCTTCCGATCGGTCGCCGCCGACCGGATACAAGAAGTCCTCGCACCACCCATGCGGCGTGGACAATATCAGTAGGTTGACAGATTGGCGCATTATGCCCTGGTTAACTTCGCATATCCTGCCTTAGCCTTGCTGCTGATCCCGACGGGCGCATCTGGAGCAAATCACGCGCATATCTCAACTCGCGAGATGGTGGCTGCAATCAAGCGAGCGGATCAAGCGCAGTTGAATGGTGTCGACGCTGCTACGGTTTCAGTTTCGTCGGTTCGAGTGATCCGGTGTGTAGAGCCTGACGAGGAGCCGACAGAGTTCGAATGTGCTTGGCAGACGCGGGGCAAAACTGGCTGGATCAACCACAAGAGTCGGCTAGCGGTGGACAGCAAGGGTTGGCACTTCATTGATTGACGCCGTGCGGAAGGGTTGATTCAAGACTGTCTTTCGTAGGCAGACCTTAGCCGGGGCGATCTCACCGAGGCGGACTGGCGCATCCTGAAGGACTTGCTGCCGATCGAGTGCAAGAACCGGGGCAAGGCAAGCCTCCTGAACGGAACCGTTCGATCTCAACGGCATACTCTGGCGGCTTAGGTGCGGTGCGCCGTGGCGCGACGTGCCGCCCAAATACGGGAGCCGGAACACCCTCTATCGTCGGTTCCGGCGATGGAGCGAGGCCGGAGTCTGGGAGATCGTCGCGGTGACGCTGGCCGAGATCATGGCGAACGCCGGCCACTACAGCACCGACAGTACCACCGTCCGCGCCCACGTCTCGGCAGAGGGCGGAAAAGGGGCTCATCGACGCGCTCTTGGCGGCTCGCGGGGGCGGGTTCACCAGCAAGCTTCACTGCCTGGCCGATGCCCTTGGGCGACCGCTCGCCTTCCACCCTGACGGGCAGCGAAGCGGCAATCTGCAAGGCGTATGATGCCCTGATCGTCCCTGCCGGAGCGCACACCGAACGCCTTGCTCGCTGACAAAGGCTACGATGCCGACGATCCGTGCCGACTCGCGAAACGGAACATAATCCCCGTCATCCCGGGCCGCTCAAACCGCCGGGTGAAGATCGGGCATGACCGCATGCTTTACAGACAGCGCAACCGCGTCGAACGCATGTTTGGCCATCTCAAAATCAACCGCGCCATCGCCACCCGCTACGACCAGTTGGCCAGCAGCTTCCTCGCTATGGTCCACCTCGCCACCGCCAGATACTGGCCCAAGTTTTTCCACCCCCCCTAGGCAAGCGAGCGCCGACCGTACAACCGCCCCGGGGCAGCGCGCTCTCTTTGTGAGCCCAGAGTTGAGCTGGGCGCTGATCGCTGTGTCGGGCTATATCGGGGAAGACGGCGTGCCCTGGGTGGCCGTCCCCCTGATGGTCTCCGTTGCGCACGTTATCCAGCAGCATGACGATGACGCCTGCCACACCCTCGGGATCGGCCGCAGCCTCCCGAATGCACCTTGGCGCGGCTCTCGAGTCAGGAGCAAGCCGTCATCGTGGCACAAGACTCGCCATGTGCGGCCGGTGACGACGGGATCATCGACCGGATGATCCCGGGCGGCTGGCACATGAACCTCTTCCGCCGGATGACCTCGGTGAGCCGAGGGTGTCGATTTGGGGGCGAACCCATCCCCATCCATCTCTCGCCCGACGGTCCGAAGTGGGGTCTTTGAGCCCATGTGCTCCGTGGAGCCCGCGCATGCGACGCCCCATGAAGTCAATCCACAACGCGACGGTGACATCCCCGAAGCCTGCCGCACCGGCAGGGTTGCTACCGCGCCGTGGCGAGGCTCAGCGGGCTCAGCGGGCTCAGCGGGCTCAGCGGGCTCAGCGGGCTCAGCGGGCTCAGCGGGCTCAGCGGGCTCAGCGGCGCCGTCGCTCCACCGACCCCGGCGCGCAAGAACTTAGATACGCGCACCCTGATACCATTGGATCAACAGGCGCATGAGGAAGCGGAGGTTGCCGAGCAGATAGCGTCGCCACAGCCGCCGCGGCTCCTGCACCAGCCGGTACAGCCACTCGCAGCGCAAATCCCGCATCCAGCGGGGCGCACGCCGCACCTCCCCGGCCAGAAAGTCGAGATAGGCGCCCACGGCGATCGTGATGGCGCCGATTTCGCGATACTGCTCGGCACACCAGATCTCCTGGCGGGGATGGCCCATGCCGACCAGGACGAGGTCGGCCCCGCTCGCCCTGATCCGCGCCACCAGGTCCGGAACCTCTGCCTCCGAAAAGAACCCATGCGCCGTCCCGACGACCCGATGCTTCGGCGCCCGGACTTGCAGCTGCCGCGCCGCATGCTCGGCGACCCCGGGCGCACTCCCGACCAGGAACACGCGCAGGCTGCGCTCGGTGCGCTCGAACAGGTCGTCGATCAGGTCCGTTCCGGCTAGGTTTTCCTGGAATGGCCGCCCGAACAGCAGCGTGCTGGCGATATCCACGCCGGCGCCATCGTTCACCACCACCGCCTGCTCGATCGCAGCTGCAAAACGCGGATCCCGATCGGCCGTGTTGGCGGTGTGCGCGTTGCAGAAGGCAATGAACAAGGGGGCGGGAACAGGATTGGCAAGCGTGCGGTCGACCAGCCGCAGGAACTCGCGCCGACACGACACGGTAACCGAGACGCGGCCGATCCGCCTTCGGCTCCGCCCCATCGCCCGCAGATAGATCTGGTTGATCGCTTCCGCCGCCCCGTCCCAGCCAAAGGATGCCAGCCGCTGCCACCGCTCCCCGCGCGGCATGGGTGCAGCAAGCCGCGCCTCAACGACCGCAAGCGTCTGCGCCACGGCCTCGGAATTGGCCGAGAAGCTGGTGATCGTGCCATGGTCCACCCGCGACACCGTGCGCCGAAAGGCGGGTATGTCGCTCAACAGCGGATAGAGGCCCGCCGCCATCGCCTCGACCGCCGCAAGCCCGAAGCCCTCATAATCAGACGCGCAGACATAGAGGCTGCTGCGCTCGATCAGGGCTTTTAGCTCGCTGTCGGAGGGCCAGCCGTGGACCTCGACGGCATCGGCAATGCCGTGGGCCTCCGCCAACTGGCTGAGGGCGGCCGGTTCCACCCCCATCGCGCGTCCGGCGACGATCAGCCGCCAGCGCGGGTCCTGCCGATGCGCAACTGCGAACCACGCGATCAGGCGCTCCAGCCCCTTGTTTGGCGCGAGCCGCCCGAAATAGATCATGGTGCGGGCGCCGGGGTCCGCGCAGTCCGCGAACTTCGCGAGATCCACGCCGTTCTCGACCGTTTCCAGCCCCTCGGTGCGGATGGCGCGGAACTGCGCTTCATCGGCCACGCTCGACGGGATCACCGCCGCATAGTGCCGCAGGCTCCAGCGCGTCACCAAGGTGAAGAAAAGTCGCTTCGCCCGCCCCGCAAATTGCGTGTGGAAAAAGCCCCCGTGCGTCGACAATACCATCCGCCGCCGGTGCAGAGGCTGCGTCACGGCGAGGAAGTCGCAGAAAAAGTCGACCGCGTGGACATGCACCAGATCGGCATCGCGGATGGCGCTCAGGACGCCCGGGGCAATCGGGTAGCGTTTCGATCCCCACCATCCCAGCCGCACCACCGCCAGTCGCTCGATCCATTCGCGCGCTGGCAGCCGATCCTGCGGGTACTGGTCATAGATGCGGTCGAGCGTCACGATCCGTACCACCATGCCGGCGGCGCGCTGGCGCAACGCCAGTTCGCGGACATAGCCTTCGAGGCCGCCGACGCCCGGGGCGAACTGGCGCACGACATGGACGATCCGCAAGCCATGCAGCGATGCGCTAAGCCCGGCCGGGCGCGAGCCATTGGCGGGAGCGAGCGAGCCCGCGTTTCGTGCCGCGCCTGCTCCCGGCTCTACGTGCGCGCGATACTGCGACAGGCTCGCCGGCGCTCCCTCCACAGCCGAGGTGCCGCGCTGGAGCGCCGCTTCCGCAACCGGCGCCCCCGCCGCGGCCAGGCGGACTGCACCTTGCGAAGGCGAGATGCCCGCACGATCGGCAAGCGGCGCCTTAGCGGCCATGCCGTGGACCTCCCCTTGTGGCATCGACCCGGTAGCGCTGGGAGGCGATGTCGATGTGCGGCGAAGCGGGGGTCACGCTCCGCCGCACATCTATCCGCGTGCCGGACGGGCGCGTGCGGACTTCCGCAGCACGGGGCCGCGCCCGGGCCGGCGCGGCCAACGCCCGCGCCGCCACCATCCGCCACGACGGAATCCCATCAGTCTCGTTGCAGGGGCTCAAATCACCAGCGGCTCGGGTGCCCGCCAGTCTGGAAGCATCGATCGACCAGCCCCCCGCCCACCGACCGGTGAGGCTGCCAAACGGCAGTGAATAGATCGGGATGAAATCGCCCATGAAGCACCTGCCCTGCCCTCTCTCGAGATCAAGGTCAGCTTAGGTGCACATAGTATTGGAGCCACCGGACTTGGGTTCAATCCGGAGACTTAATAGTTCATTCCGGACGAACTCTGGATATACTTTCCGTAGTCCACCTGAACGGCAGCTCTAGGGATATTCGACACCAAAAATACTCACGGTGTTCGTCAAACGCCGTACCGACGGTCACACATGTTGATGATGGCCCCGGCGGGCTCCGGTCTTACCGGGCGCCCCGAGGTGATCCTGCTCGCATCCGCGATGCCGCAGGCGCGAGCGAGCCAGCCAGGCAGCCCTACAACAGGAGAAAAGCGCCAACCACTCAAGCCACTCGGCCGACCGGCGCTCTATTGCAGCGCACAAGAATAGCGATCGCGCCGTTACTTGCTATTGGCAGCAATGCGTTAAAGGATCGCGATCAGTACCACGGACCATATCAGTGCGCCGATCACGCCTGAAATAAGGAAGCTCATCGCCAGCGAAGCCGGCATTGTATCCTCATGCTGGTCGACAGGGAATTTCATCGGCTCATCCTCTCGGCGGCGGGCGTCCCGCTCTCATCATTCACGAGTTGTTCATCTCGCAGACGATTGGTCAAGCGAAAGGTTCAATTTTGCGATAGACGGGGCGAAGAAGCGCGACCCCCTAATGCTCGCGAAAGCTTTGCCAGAGGCTCTGGTTCAGCGGCTCCAGCAAATACTGCAGCAAGGTCCGGCGACGCAGCGGCACCAGGATCTCCACGGGTAAACCGGGTTTGATCTCCCGCCCCGTGGCATGCCGCCGCATGGTCGCCAGCCCGGCCTCCGGTACCAGCACCTCCCCGGTATAGAAGCGTACACCCGTGCGCTCGTCTTCGAAACTATCCGCGGACAGGCGGCGGATCGTACCCAGAATCGCCGGCAATCCGCGCGCATGGAGCGCCGGGATGCGCACCTCTGCCTGCTGGCCAACGAACAGGTCGTCGGCATCGTCCGGGGAAATGCGCGCCTGGATCACAAGCGCGGCACGATCCGGCACGATCTCCATCAAGCGTTCGCCCGCGCCGATCACACCGCCCACAGTATGCACCGCCAGCCCGACGACCTGCCCCGCAGCCGGCGCCCGGATCTGGGTGTTCGCCAGAGCCGCGCGTGCCGCGCTCAGCTTGGGCAGGAGGTCGTTCAGCGTGTACTCCGTTGTACGCAACAGGTCGGTCAGCTGCTGCCGGTCGTCGGAGGTGAGCGCGCGACCCTGCAGCTGCTTTTCGCCGATCTGCTCGCGCGCCTCGGCATCGCTCGCGCGCAACCGGCCCGCTTCCCCCTCCAGTGCCGCCGCATTCCGCTCCAGCGCGCGGATCCGGTTCTCACTCGCAAAGCCCTTCGCCGCCAGCGCCTTCATGCCGCGCAACTCGTCGTCGAGCAGCCGCTGCTGCTGATCGATGGCGCGAAGCTGCTCGCGGATTCCGATGCTGCGCGACACCAGCTGCGCCGCCTGTTGCGCGACCACCACGCGCTGGTCGGTCAGTGCGGTCTCCCCGGCCGCCAGTTCGCGCCGTTGCAACGCCGTCGCGCGCTCGGCCTCGACCCGGTCGTCTCCCTGCAAGGCAGCAAACCCCGCCGGCGGCACGAACGGCAGCCCCGTCAACTGCGCCGTCAGCCGGGCGCGCTGGGCCTGCAGCGCAATCGCCTGCGCGTTAAGCGAGCGTTCCAGCGCGCGGGTCTCGCTGCCGGCAAGCTCGATCAGGACCTGCCCCTGTGCCACCCGCTGCCCCTCGCGCACGTGCAGCCCCGCGACGATGCCGCCCTGCTGGTGCTGCACCGCCTGGCGATTGCCCGCGACCGCAACCGTGCCGCCGGCATAGGCGGCAGCATCGAGCCGCACGAACGCTGCCCAGCCCAGGAACAGTCCGAAGAACAGCAGCACCAGCATCCAGCCGATCCGCCCCTCACGCCCGACACCGTCCGGCATGGCGGCACCGCCCGTCACGACGACGGAGGTGCGCTCCGCCTGGCGATGTCTCCCCAGCGCGCCCGCCATCCGGGTGAGGCCCCCGCTCACGCTTCAGCCCCCGCCGTCGCCGCCTCATTGGCGATCGCAGGCTTGCCGGCAAGCTGCGCCACCACCGCCGCGCGGGTATCGAACATCTGCAACCGCCCGTCGCGCAGCACCGCCAGCTTGTCGCTCGCCGCAAGGATGCCGGTGCGATGGGCGACCACGACGATCGTGACGCCGGCACGCTTCTGCTCGGCCAGCGCCGCGCTCAGCTGCGCCTCGCCCTCCGCATCCAGGCTGGCGTTGGGCTCATCCAGCACCAGGATGCGCGG
Source organism: Sphingomonas sp. 3-13AW (assembly GCF_049311085.1). Taxonomy (NCBI): domain Bacteria; kingdom Pseudomonadati; phylum Pseudomonadota; class Alphaproteobacteria; order Sphingomonadales; family Sphingomonadaceae; genus Sphingomonas; species Sphingomonas sp. 3-13AW. Next base: position 34,251 of record NZ_JASNVZ010000016.1, read on the forward strand.
CCGCCCGAACAAGGCCCGCGCCAGCGCGATCCGCTGCGCCTGCCCCACCGAAAGTCCCGCGCCATTCCACCCCAGCCGCGTGTCATAGGCCTGCGGCAGTCGCAGGATAAAGCCGTGCGCCCCACATTGCTGCGCGGCGCGTACCACCTCCGCATCCAGCGCCGCCGCATCCTCCTCGGATCGGAAACGCGCGATGTTCTGCTTGATGGTGCCGTGAAAGAGTGTGGGCTCTTGCGGCACATAACCGATCGCCTGCGCCAGTTGCCCTTCCGGCCAATCCCCCAGCGTAGCCCCGTCGATCCGCACCGATCCGCCGGCTGCGACTTGCGCGCCGACCAAGGCCCGGACCAGCGTCGACTTGCCGGCACCGCTTGGGCCGATCACGCCCACCATCTCCCCCGCCGCAATGCGAAGGTCGATGCCGTGGAGCACCAGCCGGTGGCCCTGCGGATCGGCGACGGACAACTGCTCGACCTCGATGTCCCCCCGTACCTCCGGCAGGCGGGTCTGCCCGCGCGGCGGCCCGCCCGCGTCGAACAGGGTGAGGAGGCTGTGATAGGCCGTGCGCGCCTGGATCATGTTGCGCCACGCCCCGGTAATCCCCTCGATCGGCGCCAGCGCCCGCGCGATCAGCAGCGACGCCGCAAAGATCGCGCCTCCGGAAATCTGCTGCTCGATCGCCAGCAGCGCGCCGAGCCCCAGCGCCAGCGATTGCATCGCGATCCGCACGGTGCGCGCTAGCGTGAGATAGCCAGCCCCGAGGAAAGCGGCGCGCATCTGCAGCGTCTGCGCCACCTGCCGATCGCGCAGGTGCAGCCGCAGCAGCCCCCCCTGCATCCCCAGCGCACGCACCACGCCGGCCGCGGCAAGGCTCGCCTCAACCATCTGATAGCCGTGCTGCTGCGCCGCCGACGCATCCTGCACCAGCAGCTTTGTGCCCCGCTCGTTGAGGACGGTGAGGAGCAACAGCACCGCAGAACAGGCGACGGCCAGCAGCCCCAGCGCCGGATGCAGCAGGAAGCAGACCAGCATGTAGATTGGCGACCAGGGCGCATCGAACAGCGCGATCATGCCCAGGCCGGTGATGGTCTGGCGCAGCGTGTCGAACTCGCGCAGCAGCACCCCGCCCTGCCCCTCCGCCGCATTGGGGGCAGCAAGCAACGCCACGATCAGCGGCCCGCCCAGCAGCCGATCGAGCCGCGCACTCGCGCGGATCAACAGCCGCGTGCGTACCAGGTCGAGCAGGCCCAGCGTCGCCACCGCCGCCAGGAAGATCAGCGTCAGCATCGCCAGCGTCACCACCCCGCGGGTCGGCACCACCCGGTCATAGACCTGCAGCATGTACAGCGACGGCGCGAGATAGAGCAGGTTGAGCAGCGCGCTGAAGATCGCGGCATGCACCAGATGCGCGCGACACGCGGACAGCGCATCCGCCATAGCGGGGTTGCGGCGGTGGCGCGGCACCGCGCCTTTCCGGGAACCCGGCATCAACCGAACGCCAGCCGCTGGGAAGCCATGCGGGGCCGGATCGGCAACCCCAGCAGCCCCGCCGGCACCACAGACCGCCGTGCAACCGCGATCAGGCAGCCGTACAGCGCAAAGATCGGCGCGACCGTCTTGATGGAGACGAACGAGTAGCTGATCGGCATGCACAGCGCGACATAGATCGCGGTCGCGTTGACGAACGCGCGCAGTTCCGCGGTGCGCTCGCGCGCCATCAACACCAGCATCAACCAAAAGGCGAGGAACCCGAACAGCGATTGCGACTGGATGAGATAGGCCCAGCCCGCGTCCGCATTGGCATAGATGCCGCTGCTCGAGCGGCCGCCGAACACATCCGGCACCTCAAGCCGCCCGAGATAGTCTACGCCCTTGCGCAATCGCCCCGCGAAGGTGTCGCCCCCGCGCGGCAGCAGCTCTGCCGCGCGCAACGCGAACAGGGTGACGACCAGCACCGGCAGGTAGACCAGCGGCCACAGCCGCGGTGCCCAGCGCCCGAACGGAATGCCGATCAGGATGCCGAACGCGCACACCAGCGCAAACCGCCCGTCGCATGCCACCACCAGGAACAGGTCGCTCAGGATCAGCGCCGCGCGCATCCCCCAGCCCATCTGGCTCCACAGCGCCACCAGCACGATCAGCACGACGATCGTCCAGTTGCCCAGCGACACCGGCTCCAGAAAGACGGAGGTCGCGCGATTGAGCCCGGAACTGGCCAGCAGGTTGCGCCCGTTCGGCCGTTCGACGTTCAGATACAGCCCCTCGCCCTCGCCGGACCAGAAGGTCTCCGCCTCGATGCCGCGCGTGTTCACATAATAAGCGGTGACGTTGAACGCGCCGGCGAAGCTCTGCGGCTGCGCCAGTTCCCACGCCGCAATCCCGCTGATGACCAGCTGCGCCGTCAGCAGCCAGCGGATCAGGTCGCGCCGGCCAAGGCACGTACCCAGCAGGGCAAAGGCGGGGATCAGCACCGCGTCCCCCAGGAACTTCAGCTCGATCGATTGCCGCACCACCGACAGCAGCAGCCACAACAGCCCCGCCCCGACCAACAGCACCGTCCAGCGCCGCCAGCCGCCCCGCCGGCGCCGCAGCCCGATTGCCAATGCCAGGCCCATCACCAGCCCCTGCACCCCCATCACCACCCCCGCGTTGATGGCGACCAGGTTCGCGTTGACCCACGCCAGCGCGATGTTGAACAGCATCGCCAGCCACAGCGTCGCCAACGCCGCCCTCCGCAGGCGCGGCGCGGGCAGGTCTGCCGCAGCGTCGCCCTGCGGCGCGCCCTGCGGTGCGCCCGGTGCGGCCACGGCGTTAGAACAGCCGCTCACGGACAAACATCACGTCGCCGTCCTGGATCGGCGCATCGAGGTCCGCGATCTGACTCTGCTGGCCTTGGCGGGTCAGTCGAATGCGGTTCTGCGTGCCGGCATCATTGGGGCCGCCGCCCTGCGACAGCGCCTGGCGAAAGGTCATGCCGGCGCGGATCGGGAAGCTGCCGGGCGCGCGGACCTGCCCATAAATGTAGAAATGCTCGGCCGCGGGCACGAACAACAGATCGCCGGGCTGCAAGGCGGGGTCGCCGGCCCCGCCGCCCGCCACCGCCGCGATCGCGAACCGCTGCGGCGGCAAGTCGCCACGGCGCAGCACCACGGTCTCGCTTCCGTCCCGCTGACCGCCCGCGGTGGCGAGTACCCGCGACAGCGGCTGCACGCCCTGCAACGGGTAAATGCCCGGACGCACCACTGCCCCCAGCAGCGTCACGCTCCGGCTGACATAGCTCGTCACCTCCACGTTGACGCGCGGCTCGCGCAGGTACCCGCCCTGCAGCAACGTCGTGCGGATCTTCTCCGCCAGCGCGACCGGCGTCTCTCCCGCCGCGGCAACGCTGCCCATCAGGGGCAGCGTGACCGTGCCGTCCTGCTTGATCCGCAGCCGCAGCGGCATGTCGGGCTGGCCATAGATGGTGACCTCGATCTGGTCCTCGGGCCCCAGCGCATAGTCGGCCGGGGTGCCCGCCAATCCGGCGGAAGCGGCAACCGCCGCTGGCGCGGCTTCCTGCACCTGCGCGCCCGCCGCGCCGCCTAGCGCCGCGAGCAGCAGCCCTCCTCCCGCACGTGCCATCCAAAGCAATCCGCCCATGCCTTCCCCTTTCGTTCAGAGCGCCAGCCCCAGGACCAACAGGCCCCGGCTGCTGCGATAGGTGCCGTAGGTCGCGTCGGTGGTGCGCCGGGCGTGTGTCGCCTCCAGGCCGATCCGGACCCGCTCGACGGGCGACCAGCCGAGCGCCGCGCGCGCCTCCACGGTGCGGTCGAAGCTGCGCGCCCCCGGGCTCGTGAGGTCGACCGCGCGAAACCGCCGCCGTTGCAGCAGCCCCCCGACTTCCACATCCACCGCGCGCCCGATGCGATAGCGCGCCAGAAGCTCGCCGCGATCGGCGAGGAAATAGCCGGCAGCGATGTCCCCGCTCCCGTTCACCTCGCGCCGGGCCGACGCGCTCAGACGCAGCCGCCCCCCCGGCGCCCAGGAGAGCGACGCTCCGCCGGCAGGCCCGGAAAAGTCGCGCGCGCCGGGATTGCGGCTATCGGCCTCGACAAAGGCGAGCGAGCCGCTGGCGATCAGATTGGCGCCGCGAGCCGTGATCCGCGCCGTCACACTGCGCACGCGCGTACTATCGGCCTGCCCATCGGCCAGCCGCCGATTGGGAAAGTCCAGCGTCTCGGTCGCGGCGGCCAGCCCGAAGCTCAGCGGGCCACCACGGTTATAGGCAATTCCGGCCGCAAACCGCTCCGCTTCCAGGTCGCTGCGCAGGCGGCTCGCCGCGCTGTTGTCGATCGTGCGGCCGCGAAACCCGAATTCGGGACGCAGGCCCGTGCCCAGCGCGCATCCACCCTCCAGGATGATGGTACGACTGTCGCGCGTGTTGCGCACCGGTCCGCCCAGGTCCGCCAGATCGCTTTGCCCGCGCCCGTACCCGACCGATGCCTCGCCCTGACAGGGTCTCCCGATCCGCCAGTCGACGCCAGCGGTCGCCTCGATCCGCTCGCGCTTCAGGAAGCGGTTGTTGCGGTAGAAGTCGTAACCCGCCGCGCCGCGCAGGAACACGCGCTGGCGGCTGACCCGCTGCGCGACGTCGACCACGGCGGACACGGTGGTGCGCACATCGTCCTTGCTCCTGTCCGGGGGAACGGGCCGCCCCTTGTCCAGCCGCAGGATATTGTCGTCGTAGAGCACCCGTGCCTCCATGCCGAGGCGCGCGCGGTTCGCGACATCCTCTGCCAGATCGTCGAACGAGACCGGCGCAGCCAGGGTGGTGATCGTTCCTGCGGCGAGCACCGCCAGTCCCATCACCCCCATGCCTGCTGCCCCCTCAGTCCGACCCGGTGCTCCGCCTACTCCTCCCGGATTGCGCCCGCGCGCGCTGAAGGGACCGGAACGGAGGGGAACCCCGGCAGCGGCTCAGGTCCGCACCAAAACGGGCCAATCACGTTCCCGATATGTCTCCCATCCCGATAGAGCAGCGCCGTCATCGAACGGAGGGACGGCGTGGACATCTCGCTCATCATCTGCACGCGCAACCGGGCAGCCCAGCTGGACGGCTGCCTTCGCGCGGTGGCGGGGCTGCACTATGCGGGCAGCTGGGAAGTGGTGATGGTGGACAACGGCTCCACCGACGCCACTCGGGAGAAGATCGCCGCCTTTGCCGATCGCGCCGCCTTCCCGGTCCACTATGTCCACCAGCCGGTCGCCGGGCTCAGCAACGCGCGCAATGCGGGGCTGGCGGTGGCCAGCGGCGGGTTGATCGCCTTCACCGACGACGATTGCTACGTCGATGCCGATCTGCTCACCCGCACGGTCGCCGCCTTCGCGCGGCAACCCGAACTCGGCTATGTCAGCGGGCGGATCCTGCTGCACGATCCCGACGACTTCCCCGCAACGGTCAACGAATCCACCGATCCGCTCCACTTCCCCCCGGGGCGGTACCTGCCACCGGGGGCGATCCGCGGCGCGAACCTGGCCTTCCGCCGCGCGGCGCTGGACGCGATCGGCGGGTTCGATCCGCTGTTCGGCAGCGGCGCGCGCTTCCCGGCCGAGGACATCGACGCCGCCTGCCGGTGCAGCCTGCGCGGCTGGGCCGGGGCCTATGATCCCGGCATCACCGTGTCCCATCATCACGGTCGCAAGGCCGCCGATGTCGAGGGGCTGTTCCGCGCCTATGACTATGGTCGCGGCGCCTATCATACCAAGCTGCTGCTCCATGATCGCGCGCCACGGGCGGCGCTGCGCGGATGGGCGGGACTGCCGCGTCGCATGCGTGCCCGCCCCTCGACCTTGTGGTGGGAGCTCGCCGGTGCGGCGCGGTTCGCGCACAGCTATCTCGCTGGCGGGGGCAGCCGGTGAAGGCGGGTGGCGGATGGGTCTGCGCCCCCGTCCCGCGCGTCCTCGTGCGCGTGATCAGCCTCACCGAGTCGGTCGATCGGCGCGCGCGCATGGCCGAACAACTTGAGGCGAGCGGGCTCACCTGGGGCTTCTTCGACGCGTGGCGCAACCCGCCCGCCGGCCTCCCCTACCACCCCGGCCGCGCCCGGATCGCGCGCGGCCGGGTGCTGACGCCCGGAGAGCTCGGATGCTTCGCCAGCCACTGGGCGCTGTGGGGCGACTTCCTGGCGAACCATGACGAGGACCTGCTCCTCGCGCTCGAGGACGACCTGCTCCTCGACCCGGTGTTCTTCCGCCAGCTTGAGGGAGCCGCGCTCGCAATGGCCGGCATCGATTATCTGCGCCTCTATGCCAAGGTCCCCGCCGGCATCCGCAAGGAGGGCCCATTCCTCCAGCGCCACGTCGCCCGTTTCGCCGGCAAGGCCTATGGCACCCAGGCCTATCTGCTGACCCGCCGCGGCGCTGCGCGCTTTCGCGGATCGATCCGGCGCGTCGAGCGGCCGATCGATGACGAGATGGACCGGTTCTGGGCGCACGGCCTGCCGATCCGGGCCGTATTCCCCTTCCCCGTGATGGAGGTCCAGTACGGCTCGACCATCGAGGATGCCCGGCGCGCGTTGGAGCCGCTTTCGCCTGTGGAGCATGCCCGCTCGTTCCTGTCCCGCGGGCTGGAGAAAGCGCGGCGGCTGAGCGCGGCGACGTTCGCGCGTGGCTGATCCCGTCACCCTCGCCCAGCGGGCCCGGTCGGTGCAGCGGGTGGGACGCCGTCTCCTCGCCCGCCGCGCACGCCGCCATGAGGTCGAGAAGTTCATCTTCGTCGTCGGCTATGGCCGCTCCGGCTCGACGCTGGTGCAGGCGATCCTCGGCACGATGGACGGATGCCACATCGCCGGCGAGAACCTTGGCGCCGTCTTCGCGCTGGCCCAGGCCCACGCGCGCCTGGCCGATGTCGCAGCACGCTATGGTCTTGGCCCTGCCCCGCCCGAACATCCCTGGTTCGGCGCCTTTGAGATCGACCCGGACAGCATCGGCCGCCGCCTGGCAGCGTTGATCGTGGACGAGGTGATGCGCCCGCCGCGCGGAACCCGCATCGCCGGCTTCAAGGAAATCCGCTGGCTCGACGAGCGCCAGGATCTCGCGACATCGCTCGACTTCCTGAAGCGCTACCTCGCCCCCGCCCGCTTCGTCCTCAACGTCCGCGACCCAGAGGCGGTGGTGCGGTCCGCATGGTGGCGCGACCACCCGCGCGACGCGGCGCTGGCAAAGATCGCCGGCTGGAACGCCGCGCTGGAAGCCGTCGCCGCGGCCGACCCGCAGCACTGCTACCTCCTGCGGTACGAGGATTTCACGCAAGGGCCCGATCGTCTCGCGCCCCTGTTCGCGTTCCTGGACGAGTCGTTCGACCGCACCGCGATCGATCGCGTGCTCGGCTGCCGCCTCACCCATGCCGGAGTACCCTCCTGACCACCGTACGCCTTGCGGGCGGCAGCGGATCGCGCGACGGCCTGCTCGCGCGGCTGCGCCGTGCCGCGCCCTGGGCCGCGGCCGAGAGCCTGTTCTCTGCCGTCGCCACCCTGATGTCGACGCTCGTCGTCGCCCGGCTGCTCACGCCGTCCGACTTCGGCCTCGCCTCCGTCGCCTTTGCGGTCGTGGCGATCGTCCAGATGTTCGTGTTCGCCGGCGTGCCCCAGGCGATGCTGCGGACGCCGCATCTGGTCCCGCGGCTGAGCGACCAGTGTTTCTGGGTGCTGCTGGGGCTCGGGGTCGCCGGCACCCTCGCCTGCGGGTTGCTCGCCGCACCGGTTGCGCGCTTCTATGGTGCGCCGTTGCTGTGGTGGCTGGTGGCCGTGCAAGGGCTCGACTGCCTGCTTCAGGCGCTCGTCCAATTCCCCACCGCCCTCCTCACCCGCAAGATGCGAACCCGCAGCCTTGCCGTGCGCATGCTCTGGTTCAAGGCCGTGAGCATCGCCGCAACGCTGCTCGCCGCCATCGGCGGCCTCGGCCCCTGGAGCCTGGTCGCCGGCAGCCTCGCCGGAAGCATCGCGAGCGTGTTCCTGCTGTGGCGCACCCAGCCGCGCCGGCCACGCTGGCGCAGGCTCGATCCCGCGATCCTCCCGTTGCTCCGCATGGGCTGGCTGATCATGGCCGAAACGGCGCTGACGACGCTCGCCATTCGCGGGTTCGTGCTGCTGTTCGGCAAATTCCACGGCTTGCACGACCTCGGCCTGCTCAACTTCGCGATGCGGCTGGTCGACGAGCTCGGCGCCATGATCACCGCCTCGGTGGGACGCGTGTCGCTGAGCTTCTTTGCGACCGCGCACCGCGCCGGTCGGGATCTTGCCCGGATCTTCGAGGTCGGCAGCCACGCGATCACCCTTGCCGTGCTGCCCTTGTTCTTCGGCCTGGCCGCGGTTGCGGGCGACGCGATCCCGTTCGTTTTTGGCGCACGCTGGGCGGCGGCAGTGCCGGCGGTGCAGTTGCTCGCCGTTTTCTGGGGGCTGCGGCTCACTCGTGTGCTGAGCCCGGGCGTCATGCGCACCCTCGACGTGCAGGGACCATTGGTCTTCAACGCTGCCATCAATTTCGGCTTTGCGATGGCCGCGGTCCTGCTCACGCGCGATCTCGGCTTCGTGGCGGCCGTGGCGGCATTCAGCGCGCGCATGCTGGTGACCATCCCGGCGGGGGCGGGTGTCCTCGCGCGCATCGCCGACCTGCCCGTCGGGCGCCAGTTCCAGGCGGTAGCGCGGCCCCTCCTGCTTGCGGGCGCGATGGCGCTGGCGGTGCTCGCGGCCCGCATGCTCGCGCTCGCAAGCGGGATGCCACTTGTTCCCCGCCTAGCGATGCTGGCGGCGGGCGGCGCCTCGCTCTACGCGGCGCTTCTCTGGATGTTCGATCGCCCCGGCCTCACGCGGGTTGCCGCGCTACGCCGCTAGGCGTCAGTCGGCGGCAACCGCCTCGTTCATCGCCGGGGCGCCCGGGACGGCGGCCGGGGCACTCCTCGGCGCGGTAGTCCGGTCCGCCAGTTCGTAGAAGGCCTTGCCCGGCATCTCCAGCAGCCGCACCCGCCCCTCGTTGAGCGGCTCCAGCGAATGGACGAACGAGCGCGGCTTCTTCATCAGCTTGCGATCCTCGACCACCGTCAAGCCCGCGCGCCGCGCCGCTTCCGCTACGAAATGCACGCAGTTGCGGCGGTTGAGATTGTACCGGGAGTTGCCCGCCTCGCCCCATTGCTGAACCAGCTCGGTCACGGCGGCATATTGCGCGTCCGTCAGCATCACCGCGAAATGGGCGTCGCTGCTGTGGATATAGCCCGGGGTCGATTCCTCGATCTTGCCGGCAACGCTGCCCAGCAGGATCGCGGGGGTGATAGCCTTGGCGGTGAAGCCATAGCTCACCTGCACGCGCGCGCCCCCGGCATCCGGGGTTCCTTCCAAGACAAAGAAGGCGTGGGGGAAATTCTGGCCGGACTCGTGCGACCAGAAACTAATCGTCACCCCGGCGCTGGCCGGCGCGACAAGTCCAATCGACAGCAGTGCTGCCACCAAAAGGCCGAACATCGCTTGAAGCGATCGGGCACGCAGCGCGAATATCATGCCGAATGCTAACGCGCCCGACGCGCGGAGGGAAGCTCCACACGCCGGGCGCCGATTTCGTCAGAAGTTCGTTCAGTTCTTGCCTTCAGCCAGCTTTCGCTCAGCCTCGGCGTCAAAGCCGGAAGAGGGCGCCGGCCCGTTGTTGTGCACCGGCTGGGTCGACGCCGGCGGATCGGAAGCATCCATGGATTCGTCCAGGGCGCGATCCAGGCGCGCATCCTTGCTCTCGGGGTTGCGCTCGAGCCGCTCGCTGATCGACTCATCCTGACCGGCATCGCGGCGGGTTTCGCCCGGATCGTTCGGAGCGACAGAAATGCTGTCCATTGCAGCCGGGTCGATCGAGTCCTTGTCTTCGCTCATCACTCTCTCCTCACTCGCCCCGGAAAACGAGCGGCAGGAAAGCTCGTTCCGCCCTCGGCACGACATTCACGACGCGCCAACAAAAAAGGGGCCCGGCGATCCCTCGCCGAGCCCCTCCGACTTGCCGTGCTGTGCGTCGCTTAGTCGCGGCTGCCCAGGAACGAGAGCAGGAACTGGAACATGTTCACGAAGTCGAGGTAGAGCGACAGGGCGCCCATGATCACGACCTTGCCCATCATGTCCGTGCCCGCGACATGCGCGTACATGCTCTTGATGCGCTGCGTGTCATAGGCGGTGAGGCCCGCGAACAGCAGCACGCCGATCGCGCTGATGCCCAGGTTAAGCGCCGGCGACTGGAACCACAGGTTCAGCAGCGACGCCACGATCAGGCCGACCACACCCATGATCAGGAAGGTGCCGAAGCCCGACAGGTCCTTCTTGGTGGTGTAGCCCCACAGGCTCAGCGACAGGAACGCCACCGCGGTCGCGAAGAAGGTGATCGCGATCGACGGCCCGGTGTACACCAGGAAGATCGTCGACATCGACAGACCCATCACGGTCGCAAAGGCCCAGAACAGCGCCTGGGTTGCGCCATAGGACAGGCGCTGGATGCCGAAGCTCAGCACCATCACGAACGCCAGCGGCGAGAACATGATGAGGTACTTGAGCGGGCCCGGTGCCATGAACACCGCAGCGGCCGGCGAGCTGGCACCGCCCCACGAGAACATCAGCGCGACGATACCCGTCAGCAGGACGCCCGACGCCATGTAGTTGTACACCGAGAGCATGTAGGACCGCAGCCCCGCATCATACGCTTCCGCGCGCGATGCGGCCGTCGCGAACGGCGCGGCGGTCGTTCGGGGATCCGACCAGTTAGCCATCTCGAAAAAACTCCTTTTCACTGGCATGGTGCCAGTCAGCCTTCCATATGCCCTTGCGGGGTGCGAATTCAAGGCTACCGGACTGGCACTTTGGCGTGTCCCGGCCTAGCAACATTTTGTAATGCACCGCCTGTTCGTCGCCCTGCGTCCGCCCCCGGACATACGCCAGCAGCTGCTTGGGGTGATGGACGGCGTCGACCATGCGCGGTGGCAGGATGACGAGCAGCTCCACCTCACCATCCGCTTCATCGGCAATGTCGAGCGACCCGTTGCGGAGGATATCGCCACCGCATTGGGGAACGTTCACGCCGCGCCGATCACGCTGCGCCTGAACGGCGTCGGCTGCTTCGATCGCCGCGGTCGCACCACCACGCTCTGGGCCGGCGTTCACCCGCACGATGCGCTCGCCACCCTCCACCGCAAGGTCGATCAGGCGCTTGCCCGGGCAGGTCTGCCGCACGAGGGGCGCGCCTTTCACCCCCATATCACCTTGGCCCGTACGAATGCCGGCACCGGCCCCGCCGATGGCTTCCTCGCCCGCCACGCCGGCCTCACCAGCGCGTCGTTCACCCTCACCCACATGCTGCTCTACGAGAGCACGCTGGGCCGCGAAGGCGCACGCTATGAGGCGGTGGCGCGCTACCCGCTGGGTTCCCCGGCCTAGGTCAGGGTCGGTGCCCAGCCCGGCGCGGCGAGTTCGAACCCTTCGAACTGGAACGCCGGCGCCACTACGCAGCTCACCAACGTCCAACCGGTGTCCGCCTCGGCCGCCTGCCACCAGCCTGCCGGAATCCGCACCTGCGGGTGCTCGCCATCCAGCACCTGCCCGCCCAGCACGAGGCGCTCGACATCCGCCCGGTCATGCTCGGCGCGCATCAGCGCGAGCGGCGCCCCCGCGTGCCACAGCCACAGCTCGTCCGCGTCGACGCGATGCCAGTGCGACCGCTCCCCCCTGTCCAGCAGGAACAGGATCGTCGTTGCCGCACCCCGCACCCCCTCGGCAGACGCAGCGCGCCAGGTTTCGCGATACCAACCCCCTTCCGGGTGTCGCTCGAGCCGAAGTTTTTCAATCAGTTCCGAAGCTTGCACGTCAATCTTGGGTGTCATGCCGCCAATCCTTCGCGCGAACCTGAACATCAGGCATCGTTTCGTTCATGAAACTGCCACGTCGAAGCTGCGTTTATGGGACTGCGATTCGACAAAAGGGAAGATCTGATGCGTAATATGGTTCTCGCGCTTGCTGCGCTGTCGCTGGCCGTTCCGGTCGCCGTCGTTGTTCCGACCGACCAGGCCTCGGCTCAGTCGCACAAGCGCCACAAGTATCGCGAGTGGAAGGGCCGTGACGGTCGCCGTTATTGCCGCAAGCCCAACGGCACCACCGGCCTGGTGGTCGGCGGCGTCGCCGGTGCCCTGGTCGGCCGCACGATCGACACGCGCGGCGACCGCACGGTCGGCACGCTGCTGGGTGGTGCTGCAGGCGCAGTCGCCGGTCGCGAGATCGAGCGCAGCGGCAGCAAGTGCCGCTAAGCCTCGGCTGACATTGCACTACGGACGGGCGGCGGAACGACAGGTTCCGCCGCCCGTTCTCGTTTGAACATCCCAACATCGACAGGAGCACGACATGGTCCGCAGCGGTTCGGCACGGTACGAAGGCTTTGGTAAGGACGGCAAGGGCGTCGTCTCGACTCAGTCCGGGGTTCTTTCCGATCAGCCCTATGGCTTCGGGACGCGGTTCGGGGACGAACCCGGCACCAACCCGGAAGAACTGATCGCCGCCGCCCATGCCAGTTGCTTTACGATGGCGCTCAGCTTCGCCCTGGCCAAGGCCGGGTTCAGCGACGGCACGCTGGACACCAGCGCAAAGATCACGCTCGACAAGGACGGCGACGGGTTCTCGATCACCCGCTCGGACCTGACGCTTAAGGCGCGCGTCCCCGGCATCGCGCAGGACCAGTTCGAACAGATCGCGCAGGAGGCCAAAGCCGGCTGCCCGGTGTCCAAGCTGCTCAAGGCCGAAATCACGCTGGAGCACAGCCTCGAAGTCTAGACGCGCTACTGTCGTGACGCGACCGGGATCGCCGCCCGTAACGGCGGTGAACCCGGCACGCGGCCACGATTGACAAGCAAGAGGAGCAGGCAGAACCTCTTGAAATGCTTAGTCCAGTACTGCTCCTGCTGGCACAAGTTGCCGCACCGCCGCCCGCTCCTGCGGGACAAGACGTCCTTGTTATTGGCCGCCGCGCCGAACAGGCCTTGGCGAGCTGCCTGGCCCGCAACTGTCCTCCCGCCGAGGAGGTCGACGCGTCGCTTCAGGCTTCGGTGGAGCAGTTCGCGGACGGCCGTTACGCCGATGCACGCCGCACCCTGCGAAAGGCCATTGACCGCAATCGAGACCATGCCGCGGAAATGCCGGGGCCGATCTCCAGCCTTTATGCCACGCTGGCGACGGTCGCAGAGCATGAGGGCAACACCATGTTGTGGAAGCTCGCGGCACGCGAGAATGTGGCCGTGTTGCGCCGCCATCTGGGCAAGACCAACATCGCCACCTTGCGTGAGGAACTCAGCCTCGCCGACGCGCTGATCGGGGTTGGTGCCCCGGGCGCCGCGGACTCCGCCTACCGGTCCATCCAGCAGCGCGCGACCGAAAGCGGCCATTCCAGTATCGCCGCCGGCGCCGCATTCCGCCGCGCCTGGCTGGCCCTGCTTCGCGAGCGGTATGACGAGGCCGATCGGATCGCCGACGAAGCCGTCGCGATGGCCGGCCCGGACAACCGGGTGATGGTCGAGCTGCGCGAGATCCTGCGAACCCGGATCGCCATTCGCAAGGGGGACGATGGGGCGGTGGACGCGCTTGCTGCTCGGCTGCGCCAGTCTCCGGACCAGCAACCGCAGCTGCTTTTTGCGCCACCGGTTCAGGATATCAACACGCATGCGGGGGAATTCGGAATACGGCTCGACCCGTGGAACGATTCGCAGATCCGCTTCGCGGATGTGGGCTATTGGGTGCGGGCCGACGGGCGTACATCAGAGGTCGAGGTGCTGCGCACCTCCGGGCTGGGTCAATGGGGCCCCCTCATCCTCAAGCATGTGGGGGAACGGCGGTACGTCCCGCTTGCCGTCGAGCCGGGCCATCCGGGCGTGTACCGCATCGATCGCTTCACCGTGCGCGGGACGCTCGGCGTACCGACGGGAAGTCGCATCGTCCGGCGCATGGGAGACCTGACGATACACGTGGCCGACCTGACCGAAACCGATGCGATGCGCGAAGCGCGTAGCCGGCAAACCGAAGCGAGCCCGACGCAAACCGATAGCTGAAGCGCCGTCCGGCCGCCGGACCCTCCCCGGTTCCAGACCGCGCCCTAGTGACGGAGCGGGCACCGCACGCTAGCCACAGGCGATGCTGCGCGTGCTGACCCTCTCCACCCTGTTCCCGGACGCGAGCCGCCCCAACTTCGGCGTCTTCGTCGAACGCCAAACGCTCGGCCTCGCCAGCCATCCCGATGTCGACCTTCGGGTCGTCGCCCCCGTCGGCCTCCCGCCCTTCCCGCTTTCCCAGGCGCAGCGCTACCGCCCCCTCGCCGGCTTGCCGGATCAGGAGCGGTGGAAAGGGCTCGACGTCCGGCGCCCGCGCTTCGCCAACCTGCCGCTGACCGGCGGGCGCTGGCATGCCCCGCTGCTCGCACGCGCGCTGGCGCCGCTGCTCACCGCCCTGCGCCGCGACTTCCCCTTCGACGTCATCGACGCGGAGTTCTTCTTTCCGGACGGCCCGGCAGCGGTCGCGCTTGGCCGCCACTTCGGCGTGCCGGTGTCGATCAAGGCGCGCGGCGCCGATATCCACCATTGGGGCACCGCCCCTGCGACCGCGCCGCAAGTCCGCGCCGCCGGCACCGGCGCCAACGGATTGCTGGCCGTGTCCCAGGCGATGGCCGATGACATGGTGGCGCTGGGCATCCCTCGCCCCACGGTCCACGCCACCGGCATCGACCGCGCCCGCTTCGGCACGATCGCGCGCCCGGCCGCAAAGGCACAGCTCGGCATATCCGGCCCCTTGGTGATCTCCCTCGGCGCCCTGATCCCGCGCAAGGGGCACGCGATCGTCGCCGACGCCGTCGCTCGCCTCCCCGGCGTCTCGCTATGGATCGTCGGCGAGGGCCCCGACCGCCCGCGGCTGGAGGCGCAGATCGCCGGCAGCGGCGCGAGCGATCGCATCCGCCTGCTCGGCGCGGTGCCGCATCACCAGATGGCGACCCTGCTCGCCGCGGCAGACGTGATGGCGCTGGCGTCGAGTTCGGAAGGGCTCGCCAATGCCTGGGTGGAGGCACTCGCCAGCGGCACTCCGATCGTCATCCCCGATGCCGGTGGCGCGCGAGAGGTGATTACCACTCCCGCCGCCGGGCGGATCGTACCCCGCACAGCCACCGCCTTTGGAGAGGCGATCGCCGTCCTGCTGACGGACCCGCCCGCCGCAGACGACGTCCGCCAGGCCGCCGCCCGCTTCAGCTGGGAGGCGAACCGCAACGCGCTGGTCGCGCATCTTCAGGGTCTGGTGGACGCGGCGCGGGCCGCGCCGGCTCAGTCGAGCGGGTAAAGCGCGCCCGCGACCCAGCGCAATTCGGCGCGCAGCACGCCCCAGGCACGTGCCGCCGCGCGGCTGTCCATCGCCTCGACGCCGATACCGCGGGCTTCCAGCGCCGCTACCAGCGTCTGCGAGGGGCGCATCATCCGGGTGCCGGTGCCCAGGATGATGAACTCCGGCGGAGGATCCAGCGCCAGCACCGGTGCCAGCGCCTCGAGGCTCAGTTCCGCCAGCGGGGGCGGCGACCAGCCGTCGGCACGCTCAGGGGTAATCGCCAGGCCTTCGTAGACACCGTCGTCCACGCGAAAGCCACGGCCGACGATCCCGGAGATCAGCGGCCCTTCGCTCCCGTTGGCCTTGTCGATCCGCATCAGGGCGTCATGCGCTCGGCGGCAGTGGCCTCGGACGGGCCCATCTTGGTGCCGGGCTTCAGCTTCAGCGTGATCAACAGCGACGACGACACGTACACCGACGAGTAGGTGCCCACGATCACGCCCAGGATCATCGCCGAGGTGAAGCCACGCAGCACATGGCCACCGAAGATCAGCAGCGAGCCGAGCGCCAGCAGGATGGTCAGCGAGGTCATCACCGTACGCGGCAGCGTCTCGTTGACCGAAAGGTCGATCAGCTGCGGCATGTCCATCTTGCGGAACTTGCGCATGTTCTCGCGGATACGGTCGTCGATCACCATCTTGTCGTTGATCGAATAGCCGATGATCGTCAGCACCGCGGCGACGATGTTGAGGTCGAACGCCATTCGGGTGAGCGCAAAGAAGCCCAGCGTCATCAGCACGTCGTGCAGGATCGCGACGGCGGTCGAGACACCGAACTGCCATTCGTAGCGAAACCAGCTGAACACAGCGATGCCGAACACCGCCAGCAGCACGGCGAGCACGCCGTTGCGGATCAGCTCATCCGAAACCTTGCCCGAAACCGTGGTGTAGTTTGAAAAGGTCGCGCCGGGGAATTTCGCCGCCAGCGCCGACTTCACCTTTTCCACCACCGCGTCGGCAGCGCCCTCGGGCGCGTCGTCGGGCAGCGGCAGCCGGATCGAGACCGTCTGCGAGTCACTGCCGAGCTGCTGGAGCGCTGCTTCGCCGACCCCCAGCTCATCCACCGTGCTGCGGATCTGGTCGAGCGGCGGCACGGTGACGAACTTTTCCTCGATCGCCACGCCGCCGACGAAGTCGACGCCGAAGTTGAGGCCGCGGGCAAACACCAGGCCGATGGCCGCGATCGTCAGCAGCGCGGTGATCGCAAAGGCGACGTGGCGCGCGCGGACGAACTGGATGTTCGTGTTGTCGGGGACGATTTTCAAAAGGCGCATGGGTCGGCGTCCTAGATATGAATCTCGGTCGGCCGGTTCCTGCGAACCCAGCCCGACACGAGCATGCGCGTGAAGGTGACGGCGGTGAACACCGAAGTTGCGATGCCGAGCAGCAGCACCACCGCGAAGCCGCGGATGGGGCCGGAGCCGAGCAGCAGCATGATCACGCCCGCGATCGCGTGCGTCACGTTCGCTTCAAAGATGGTGCGGCTGGCTTCCTTGTAGCCGAGCTCCAGCGACTGGATCACGCTGCGGCCACGCCGCCGCTCCTCGCGGATGCGCTCGTTGATCAGAACGTTGGCGTCGACGGCGGTACCGATCGTCAGCACGAAGCCGGCGATACCCGGCAGAGTCAGCGTCGCGTTCAGGATGCCCATGACGGCCAGGATGACCAGCACGTTGATGATCACCGCGGTGGTCGCATAGATGCCGAACCGGCCATAGGTCAGGATCATGAATGCGATCACGGCGACGGCCGCGATGACGGACGCGAGGATACCGGCGCGGATCGAGTCCTTGCCAAGTTCCGGGCTGACCGTGCTTTCCTGCACGACCGCGAGGTCGACCGGCAGCTTGCCCGAACGCAGTGCGATCGCGAGCTGGTTAGCGCCATCGACGGTGAACCCGCCGGAGATCGACGCGCGACCGCCCAGGATCGGTTCGTTGATGTTCGGGGCCGAGATCACCTCGTTGTCGACGATGATCGCGAACGGCTTGTTCACGTTCTCGCGCGTGACGGTCGCAAAGCGGCGGCCGCCGACGCTGTCGAAGGTGATGTCGACGTTGGGCGCGCCGTTCTGGTCGAACGCCTGGCGGGCGTCGGCAAGCTGGTCGCCCGAGATAATTGTGTTGCGCTTGACCGCAATCGGCTGGCCCGTCCCCTGATAGCGCAGGATCTGGCTGCCCACCGGCGCGTCGCCGCGCGCGACGGCTGCCGGGTCGGCGGTGGTGTCGACCAGCTTGAACTCAAGCCGGGCGGTCTTGCCCAGCAGGTCCTTCAGCGCCTTGGGATCGCTCAGGCCCGGAACCTGCACCACGATGCGGTTCGAACCCTGGCGGATGATCGTCGGCTCACGCGTGCCGAGCTCGTCGATACGGCGGCGGACCACGTCGGTCGCGTCGTCCATCGCGCGGTCGATCGCCTGGTTCAGGCCCGCCTGGGTCTGGGTCAGCACGAAGCGCGTCTGATCGACGACCTGGATGTCCCACTCACGCTGCCCGGTCAGGCCCGCGCCACCGCCGGTGATCGACAGCAGCTTCTCACGTGCCGCGTCCACCTGGCTGACGTCGCGGACCATGAAGGTCAGGCGTCCGCCACGCGTGGAGATGTCGCCGATCTGGACGCGCGGGGCGCGCCGCATCTCGGTCGAAACGAGTTCCCGCATCTGCTCCAGCCGCATCGTCGCGACGTCGGAGGTCTTGGCTTCCAGCAGGATGTAGCTGCCGCCTGCCAGGTCGAGACCCAGGTTGATCGTCGGCAGCGGCAACCAGGCCGGAAGCTGGGCGCGAACGCGCTCCGGCAACAGGCTCGGCACCGCGAGCAGCACCATGACGATGATCCCGAGCCAGATGGCCCGGACCTTCCAGCGCGGGAAATCGAGCATCAGTCGTTCGCGGGCTTGGCGCCGGTCGGCGCCGTCACCTCAGCGATCGTCGCCTTGACGACGCGCACGCGCGTGTTGGGCGCGATTTCGACTTCGACCACCGTATCCTCGACGCGGGTCACGCGGCCGAGCAAACCGCCGGCAGTGACGATCTGGTCGCCCTTCTTCACATTCGCAATCGCCGTCTGCAGCGTCTTCATGCGCTTCTGCTGCGGGCGAATCATGAGGAAGTAAAAGACGACGAAGATCAGGATCAGCGGCGCGATCGAGACGAAAGACGCGAAGGCACCACCCTGGGCGGCCGCACCGGCGGACTGGGCAAAGGCTTTTGGAACGAGCATGGGTGCTTAGAAACCTGATGAAAAAGGGCCACGAAAGCCGGGCCGTTCAAGCGGCGGGCGCTAACATGAGCGCGGGGCGCTGGCAACCGGGCGTCCTTAGCGCTTGCAAGCGGCGCACGACCCGCCTAGAGGGCGGCGCTCGGTCGGGGCGTAGCGCAGCCTGGTAGCGCATCACACTGGGGGTGTGGGGGTCGCAGGTTCGAATCCTGTCGCCCCGACCAATCAAATCAACAGCTTAGGCATGAAGCAGGCGCGGCGGAACGTCCCCGCGCGTCGGCGGCTATTGAGTCGCAGCGGGCATGCCGCCCCTTCCCCATCCGGCAGCGTCGGGCACAGGCAGGCGTTCGACAGCGTTTGCGTACCAGCCGATTCGTTCGGCAGCGACCGCACTCCACGACCGCCCCGCAGCCAGCGCCCTCCCCGCCATGCCAAGCGCCCGCGCGCGATCCGGCGCATCGATCAGCATGCGGACGGCGCTAGCCAGTGCCGTCGCATCCCCGCGCGGCACGACCAGTCCGTTCACCCCGTCAGCAACATCGGCGCGAGACCCGGCATCGTCGCTGGTCACCACCGCGAGCCCGCAGGCCATTGCCTCGATCTTGGCGATGCCATAGCCTTCGAACAGCGACGGCATGAGGCAGACCGAACGGGACGCGAGCAGGCCGGGCAGCGCGGCATTGGCATAGCGCGGCACGACTTCGATCCGGGAGTGGAGCGCGCCGGGATAGTCCGCCAGCACCCGCTCACGCGGCACGCCGGTGCCGATGAAGGCGAGCGTGGCGTCCGGCCTGTCGCTGAGGACTGCCGCCATCGCCTCAGCCGTGACGTGCACGCCCTTGCGCCTTGTGTAGGCGCCGATCTGGACGACGGCACCCGCCGGGCGGGCCGTCATCGGCAGCTCCACGCCCGCGTGTTCGGTGCCCAGGTGCATGCGGCGAACCCGGTCCGCCGGCAGCCCGATCCGGCCTTCGAGATACCGCGCCTCCGCATCGTTCAGGACCAGCGCCAGGTCTGCCGAGGCGAACGATCGGGCCACCATGCGCAGCCGAAGTCCGTGGCGCCAGACGCGCTTCGACAGCGCGGGCGCGCCGGCTTCCTCCGCGATCTCGCTCTGAGAGGAAAGATGCTCCAGGCCGTGGCTATGGGTCACGCACAGCGGTCCGCCGGGTCGGCGCCGAGGAAAGGCGAGCCAGCCGTCCCCGCTGCTCGCATCGACCACATCGGGCCGCCAGCGCGCGATTTCCCGCGCGAATATCCACGGCAGCCCGGCCGCCCCCGCCCGGCGCCCCAGCCAGCCGGGCACATCGTCATGCGAAAGGATACGGACCACATGGCCCAGCCGTCGATATTCCTCGCCGATCCGCATCACCACGCCGGCGGCGCCGCTGTCGCGGTCAAGGGGATGGTGGATCGACAGCAGGATGCGCAGCGGCCGGCTGCCGAACCCGCGGATCATTCCCGCAGGCCGTATTTCGCCGACATGGCGATCGCGTACAGCGGCGGCCGCAGGAAATTGCGCCAGGCGAGATAGGCCGCCGCCTTCCACCGTGCGGCCCACAATGGCTGGCGCAGGCCGACCCGGTCGGCATAGGCGCGATAGTGGCGATCCAGGAAATAGCTGTTGTAGCGCACGGACCACAGGAACTTGCGCATTCGCCGGATCCGCTGGCCGCCGGTCCGCACCTCCGCCATCGGCAGGTGGAGGCTGTGCGCGTCGTTGCTCGCCAGCACCGGCAGCCCCGCCAGGAACAGGCGCATCTGGAAATCACTTTCCTCGCGATAGCCGTTGCCCGCGCTGTAATGCGGGTCGAACCCGAACTTCAGCACATGCTCCTTGCGGGTCAGGATGTTGGAATTGGTGATCGGCAGGCTGATCGCGCCGGTAAACACGGCGCCGTTGACGGTTTCGCACAGCGCATAGTTGAACGGCGCGGTCCGCCGCATGCCGTCCCCGAACCGGGCGAGCGCCTGCTCGCGGGTCTCGCCCGATCGCATATAGACTCGCCGGCCCGACACCGCGCCGGCGCCGCGCGTGATCAGCAGCGTGTAGCATTCCGCGGCATATCCGGGTTCCAGATACTCATCGTCGTCGCAGAACAGCACATAGGGGTTGGACGCCGCCGCCGCCCCGTCCTGGCGGGATCGCGCCGCCCCCATCCGCCGGTCGTGGCGCACGATGCGGAGCGTGACGCGCGGATGGTCGCGGACGATCGCCTCGGCGACGCTGGCGGTGTCATCCTCGCCCGCATCGTCCACCAGCACGATCTCGCTCACCAGTTCCTGCGTGCAATAGGATGGAAGGACCTTGCGCAGCGTATAGGCGCGGTTGCGGGTGGGCACGATGATGGAGATCATGGCCGGTTCTCCCCTGGCGATTTCGGAGGCGGGAGCGGCTGCACGGGCACGTCATCCGCGACGCCGCCGCGGGCGTGCGCGCCGGCGAGCACCCAGCAATAAAGCAGGTGGATCGGCACCAGCAGCGACCCGTTCAGAAAGTCATATTGGAACATGACGACGAACGCGACGACGAAGGGCATGCTCGTCCGCAGCACGCATGCATGGATGAACAGCATCCACAGGATGCCGGCGACCAGCCCATATTCGACGGTCGCCTTGACGAGCGGGTTCATCACCAGCTGCCCGGTACGGTCGCGGTCGAGCTTGCCGTTGCCCGGTCCCAGCCCGGAAATCAGCGTGCGCCGGTCCGAAAGCCGGTCGGCCATGAAGAGATAGGGCTCGACGAACCGGCCACGGCCGCTCGACGTGTCCTCCCCGCCGATCTCCGCGCTGCGCTTGGCGAAATTGGTCCACACCGGCGTGAAGCTCGCTCCCACCGCCACCAGCAGGGTGATGCCCGCCAGGATGGCGAGATTGCGCCCGCGCAGGTGGAACGGCAGCAGCAAGCCCGAGGCGAGCAGCAGGATGAAGCCGGTGCCGCCAAAGGTCGAAAGCTGCGCCACCAGCAATGCCGCCACCCTGCCCCAGCGGCGAAAGGTGCAGACCTCGATCACCACCGCCATCGCGAGCAGCTGGGACGTGTGCGACGCCTCCAGCATGAAGATGCCGTTGGGCTTCATATAGGCCGCTTTCCACGCGAGCGGCTGCACCGAGTTGTACGAGTTGAACAGCATCTCCTGGGGGAGCAGCATCTCCAGCGTCGGCATCGGCAGCCCCGCGAGCTGGCATGCCCACTGGATCCCCACCATCGCCGCGATGAACAGCGCCAGCGTCTGGAACCGCGCCAGCAGGAGCATCCGCTCCGCCTTCTGCAACGGCACGACGAACAGGAACATGCCATAGATCGCGACCGCCATCGCGAGCGCCGGCACCGAGATGTCGCGATATTCGATTGCAACCGCCTGCCCGACGGTAATGGCCAGCCCCAGCAGCGCGAACATCATCAGCCGGGGGAGGCTCATTCGGGCACGCCCCGTCACCACCAGGAACGCGATCGCGGCGAGCAGGATCGGCAGCGTGATTTCCACATTGCCGGGCAGTCCGATCTTCTGCGCCAGCACCCCCAGCCACATGGCGACGGTCAGCGTCGCCAGCGCCAGCCCCGGGTAGCTCTGCCGTGCCCGCAACGGTCGAAACGGCAAGCCGCGGGCGCCGGGCGCCGGGCTGGGCGCAAAGGGCAGCGTCGGCACGCGCGCGAGATCGGTCATGCCAGTGCCTCCACGCTCGCGCGGGTCCGGCCGGAAAGGCGTCGGAACGCGCGTTCGAACAACACGGCGTGCACGCCATAGGCGAGCACATAGAGCACCATGAAGTCCGCAAAGCTCAGCCCCGCCAGGGCCGTGATGGCGACCACGCCGA
Organism: Sphingomonas sp. 3-13AW; assembly: GCF_049311085.1. Taxonomy (NCBI): domain Bacteria; kingdom Pseudomonadati; phylum Pseudomonadota; class Alphaproteobacteria; order Sphingomonadales; family Sphingomonadaceae; genus Sphingomonas; species Sphingomonas sp. 3-13AW. The sequence continues at coordinate 56,686 of NZ_JASNVZ010000016.1, forward strand.
CCATCAGCCCGGCCGTCACCATCGCGACCCGCGACACCGCGTCATACTGGCCGACCGACAGCAGGAACCCGCCCGCCGAGCTCTGCAGCAGCAACGCCGCCAGCATGGCCGCCATGGCGCAGCGCAGCTCCAGCGGGATCGCATGGGCGCCGGCCAGCAGCTCGTCGAACACCGGTCCGCCCAGCGTGATCAGCAGGATGCTGCCGATCACCATCGGCACCGCGCCCACCAGCCACGTCAGCCGCTGGTAGCGCTCGACCCGGTCGACATCGCCTTCGTAATGGGCGCGCGTCTGCTGCGGCGTGAACGCCTCGCCCGGCACCGAATAGGCGGCGCCCCCGAACCGCGCGACCTTGTTGAACAGGTCGAACGCGACCAGGTTCGCCGGGCCGTTGAACAGCAGCGGGATGACCAGGAAGGGGAAGTTGTAGATCCCGAACTCGAGCGCCGTGAAGCGCCCGGATTGCAGCACCCCGCTGCGGTTCTCCGCCAGAAAGGCGAGCACCCGCCCCGGCCGGCGCGGGCGAATGTGGAAGCCGTGGCGCCACAACAGCAGCCAGGCAGCGCTCATCGCCACGACCCACCCGACCAGCGACAGCGCGACGAAGCCGATGAGCGGCACGCCCAGCAGCATGGTCGCGCCAAATCCACAGAATAGCGCGCGGCGCGTGCACTCCAGCGCCTCGATCTGGAAATGCAGGTCGACCGCGGCCGCCGCGCGACGGATCAGCATCCACGGCAGCGGCAGGACGATGGTGGCGAAATAGCCGAACATCGCCAGCCTCAGCTCTTCGGGCGCCACCGTGAACACCACCGGCGCCGCGATCGCACAGGCTGCCGCCGCGACCAGCAGGTAGAGGCTGGTCGCCTCTGCCACCAGCGCCTCCCCGCCCGCCAGTGTGTCCGTCAGGAAGCGCCGCCGCACCACCGCATAGACATAGTTGGAAAACCCCAGGTCGACCGCGAGCACATAGCCGCCGATCGACGACAGCATGACCATCCACGGGTAGAAGCCGTGCGGCACCGACCGCACCAGCACGAACACCATGCCAAAGGAGTATGCGATCAGGAGCGTGAGGTTCACGCCCTTGAGCACCAGGAACCAGAAGCGGCCCGACGCGCGGGCGGTCATGTCCGGCATGCCCGTCAGTTCACGTGATAGCCGGACGCCGCCGACAGATAATAGGTCGTGTCCCTGGAGGAGGTGAAAGTCGCCCGCGATTCGACCGCGGTCATGACCAGCTCGATCGGCTGGTCCCCGGCCTCGCGCAGGCGCTCCATCGCGGCGGAAATCGTCTCCAGCCGGGTCGATCCCCAGCGGATCGCCAGCAGCACCGCGTCCGACAGCCGCGCCAGCGTGACCGCGTCGTCGACGACCAGCACCGGCGGCGTGTCGACGATCACATATTCATATTGCTCGCGCAGCCGCGCCATCAGCTGCGCCATGCGGCCGTCGCCGAACACGTCCTGCGGCGTGAAGCGCGGTCCCGCGAGCGGCAGCACGTCGAGCCCCGGCGCAGCGTCGCGCACCAGCACCTCGTCCAGCCGCATGCCGCCTTCCAGAACCTCGGCCAGCCCCGCCTCCGGCGCATCCGGCAGCAGTTCCGCAAGGCCGTTGCGGCGCAGGTCGCAATCGATCAGCAGCACCCGGTCCCCCGCCAGCGCCATGGTGCGCGCCAGGCTTGCCGACAGCGTCGACTTCCCCTCGTGCGATACCGAAGAGGTCACGCAGACCACCAGCGCGCCGCGCCCGCCCCGGCAAAAGGCCAGCCGCCGCCGCACAGCCCGCACGGACTCGGCAAAGGAGGACATCGGTTTCGCCAGCACATAGTCCCAGGGCTTGGCGCGCCGGTCGATCTGCCGCAGCACCTTGCCGCTCACCTTCGAGACGGAGGAGACGTGGCTCGCCCCCGAAAGTGCTGCCAGCTCGCGCGAGCCGCGTACCCGGGTATCGAACGCTTCCACTCCCAGCACCGCCAGCACGCCCGTCGCAGGCGCCGCCAACAGCGCCAGCAGCACCAGCAATTCGGTCTTCGGATAGGACGGCTCCATCGCGGGCACGCCGCGCGCGATCACCATTCCGGGAAGCGACGGGAGCGCCCCCTCCTGCGCGGACCGCGCCGCCGACTGGGCAAGCTGGACATAGGTCGCGCGCTTGGCATCGGCGATGCGGGCCAGGCGGTCGGCACCGACCTGCGCGGTCGTCTGCGCTGCCTGCTGGCCCCGCACCGCGGACAGCTGTGCCGCGACCGCACCGGCCGCCTGGTTCGACGCCTGCGCCGTTCCCCGCACGCTGCCGGCAACGCGCGCCTGTTCGACGCCGATCGCCTGCGCGATGTCGTCGGCCTGGGCCGCGACCCTGCGGACGCGGGGATGGTCCGGGCCATAGCGCACCCGCGCCGCCGCCAGCTCGCTCGCCACCGTCGCCTGTTGCTGGCGCAGCTGCGTCATCACCGGCGACTGGACCACTTCCGAAAAGCCGTCGCCACGGCCGGATGCGATCATCCCGGCCGCGACTGCCGCGCGCGCCTGCTGCGCTGCCGATTCGGACTGGGCCGCCGCCAACTGCCCGGCGAGCGCCGCCGCCTGCTGCTCGACCGCCCCGCCGGTGGTGGCGGACAGCGCCGTGAGCCCACGCGACGCGCGATAGTCCGCAAGGGCGGCATCGGCCGCGGTCACTTCCGACGCCAGCCGGTCGAGCTGCCGACGCAGGACCCCGGCCTCCCCGGCGGCCGAGGCACGGCCGGCCTCCGACGCTTCCTCCAGATAGGAGTCCGCGACTGCGTTCACGATGTCGGCCGCCCGCTTGGGATCGCGAGAGGCGACGCGGACGGTCACCACCGGCGCCACCTCGTCCCGTTCCACCGTCATCCGCGCCATCAGCGCGTCGATCGCGCGCCGGCGGCGGAGGTCTTCGGAAACGATCGTGGTCGGGGCGATCATCCTCGCCAGCCAGCCCGGCTCCGGCGACCATTCAGGGTCATGGCTGAGCCCGAGCTGGTCTACGACCCGCGCGGCGATCGTCCGCGATGCAATGCGCTTCATCTGGGTGCCGACGATGCCCTGGTCGCCCTTCTCGGGCAGCGCCACCACCGGCGACATCGGCGACTGGCGGTGCACGTCGATCTCGATCTGGGTCGCGGACTCGAACCGCGGCACCCGGGTGACGATGAACGCCCCCATGGCCGCCGCCGTCACCAGCGATACGACCAGAAACAGCCCAAGCCGCCTGGCGAACAGGCCGGCAACATCCCGTGGACTCCGCAGTCTCGTGAAACCGTTCATCGCCGCCCCGCCTTTCGAAACCACCCTGTTCGATGCGCCCCAGCCTAGCGAAAACGGCCCGGGCAACGAGTCGTGCAAAATGCCTAGGCGGCGCGTCTCGCGACCCGCGCCGCCAGCCGATCGGCCATGCGAACGGCCAGGGCGACCACGGTGAGCGTGGGGTTGGCAAAGCCCGAGGTCGGAAAACTCGCGGCGCCCAGCACGTGCAGCCCGGCCGTGTCGAACGCCTCGCCATGCCCGTCCACGACTCCGCTCGCCGCGGTGTCGGACATGCGGGCCGTCCCGACGTGATGGCCGCCCACCCGCGTCAGCTGGGCCACCGCCCGGTCGGCATCCGGCAGCAGGATGCGGCCCACGCCCGCCCGGCGGAGGGCCGCGTCCGCCAGCCTCAGCCCGCGGGCCACGCGCACGCGGTCTTCGTCGCGCACGCGCCAGTCGATCACCAGCCGCCGCTGCCCCAGCGCGTCGCGCGACTCGCCCAGCAGCACCCGGCTGTCGGGGTGCGGCACCTGTTCGGCGTTCACGTCCACGGGGTAGCGGCCGCGGGCATCCGGCAGGAACACCGACGGCAGCTTCCGCCTGGCCAGCACCCGGCGGCGCGTCCAGTCCGCGGCGAATGTCGTCAGGCGCGGCGACCCCCGCACGATGTTGGCGATGTGCCGCAGATGCACCGCAGCGCCGCTGCCGATCCGCCGCGCCTCCGCATCCTCGGTCGAGTTCATGCTGCGTGCATATTCGGGCAGCAGCATCCCCTTCACCAGGAACATCGCCGACAGCACCGGGTTGCCGTGCCCGGGGTCCGCCACCTTGGGATGGGTGGGACGCAGCACCAGTCCGGCCAGCCGCTCGCGGCGCTGCGCCTCGGGCGAAAGCCACAGGTAGCGGCGGCAATAAATGCCCTCTGCATCCCGGAAATAGTCCATCCGGGCGGTGCCTCTCGCGGGCAGCACCAGCTCGCCGGCATGGCCCTCCAGGTGCGACTGGTAGAACCGCCCCACCAGGTCGCGCTCGTTGCCCAGGCCGCAGCGCTTCTCGCCCGCAGAGGACAGCAACAGCCGCGCCGTCTCCAGCGCGCCGGTCGCCACCACCACCACGGGGGCGGCGATCTCGATCTCGCGGCCGTCGGGGCGGGCCACGACCACGCCTTTGACGGCCCGCCCGGAATGCGATGCCGTGATCCGCAACACCGGCGCGTTCAACAGCACCATCGCGGTCCGGCTCTGCCGCAGCTGCTCGTGATAGCAGCGCCCGAAGTGCGTAGGCTCGCTGAACCGCTCGATCCGGTCCACCACCAGGTCGGGGTCGGCCATGTCGAACATGCCCGCGCCATCCCCTTCCCCGCGCAGCGCCGCATCCGCCGTGAAGTGCGGCGACCCAGCCCGGCACATCGCCAGCGCCTCGGGATAATAGCCGGCTATCTCGTCATATCGGATCGGCCAGCGCGCATAGGGCAGCCACGTCCGCTCCTCGAAATCGATCGGATCGAACGGGATGCACCGCCCGCCCCACACGGCAGAGGTCCCGCCGAACACCCGATGCCGGAACCGGTGCACCGGCCCGTGATCGTCCGGGCTGATCGAGGCCGCCCGGTAAAACTCCTGCCCCGCCGCCTCGACGCGGGTCGACCCGGCCTCCAGCAGCAGCGAGGACACGCCCTGCTTCTCGAGCTGCAGGGCCAGGGTGATCCCCGCCGGACCTCCCCCGACGATGACGACCGGGACCCCCATGTCCTCCGGCAAGTCTTCGTGGCGCAAGTCTAGGATCATCGGACTAGCCCTCCGGCCAAGTCCTCATAGGTATTTTCGCAGCGGCCCATGTTGTTGCCCTTGTTGGGTGCCCGTGATTAAAGAACAGCAACGCCGCTTTTTCGACGGCGGGCCCAGGTGAGCACGGCCGCAACGGCCGGACAATCGGTACAAACACTGTCAAAACAGGGGGAACCATGCACGATCGTGGGGCTGTCGCAGATCTGTTCGTCCGTATTGCAGCCGATCGGCGGGAGGCGCTGACCCGCGCCATCGCGCTGTCGGTCAAGCGCAGCGGCGACGTCGTGGTCGCCGCGATCCTCCTGCTGCTCGCGCTGCCGGTCCTGCTCACCATCACCGTGCTGATCCGCAACAGCGGCCCCGGCGGTGTCTTCTACGGCCATGCCCGGGTGGGCCGCGGCGGGCGCAGCTTCCGCTGCCTGAAGTTCCGCACCATGCATCAGGACGGCGACCAGCGGCTTGCCCAGCTGCTCGCCACCGACCCCGCGAGTGCCGCCGAATGGTCGCGCACCCGCAAGCTGGATCGCGACCCGCGCGTCTCTGGCGTCGGCAGCCTCCTGCGCAAGACCAGCCTCGACGAGCTGCCCCAGCTGATCAACGTCCTGCGCGGCGAAATGAGCCTCGTCGGTCCCCGCCCGATCACCCCGGACGAGCTCTCCCGCTACGGAACCAGCGCGCGCCATTACCTGGGGGTGACCCCGGGGGTCACGGGTCTGTGGCAGGTGAGCGGCCGCAACAACCTCACCTATGCCGAGCGCGTACGCCTCGATGCGGCCTATGCCCGGCAATGGACGCTGGGCGGGGACCTGCGGATCCTGCTGCGCACGCCGTTCGCGGTGCTCCTGCGCCAGGGCGCGCGATAACGTGCCTGGCCATTGCCGCCGGGCCATTGCCGTCGTCTGCATCACCGCCTTCCCCGGCGTGCTCGGTGCGCAGACCCTGCAGGATCGCCCGTTCGAGGATCGCCAGCACGACGCCGCGCTCGCGGTGGCCGAGCGCCCCCATCCCGAACTCGATCCGCTGGGCATTCGCGCCGGCTCGATGCTCGTCCGCCCGTCGGTGGACCTGGGCGTCCAGTACGACAGCAACATCTATGCGCTCGACCGCAACCGGGTCTCCGACGTCATCGTCACGGCCGGCGCCAATGTCTCCGTCCGCAGCGACTGGTCGCGCAATGCGCTCAGCGCCGCCGCCTCGATCTCCCGCCGCCAGTATCTGAAGGCGGACAGCGAAAGCACGACCAACTATCTGCTGGACGCCGGCGGGCGGATCGACCTGGAACGGGGGTATCTCGACGCCTCCGTCGATACCGCGCGCCTCACCCAGTTGCGCACCGACGTCGATGCCCCCGGCGCCTCCGACCGGCCGATCCGCTATCGCCGCACCGGCGCGGCGCTGGTCGGCGAATATCCGTTCGGGATGGTGACGGTCCGCGCCGGGCTCGACTGGCACCGGTTCCGGTTCGAGGATTCGCGAACCATCGCCGGGGCCCCGCTGCGCCAGGGTTTCCGCGACCGCGACATCACCTCCGCGCTTGCCCGCGCCGACCTCGCCGTCAGCCCGGCACTGTCGGTCTATGTCGATGCCACCGCGAACCGGCGCGCATACCGCAACATGGCCGGGGCACCGTTCGATCGCGACTCCTCCGGCTTCACGCTGGAAGCCGGCGCGGACTTCGACATCACTCGCCAGGTTCGCGGCCACGTCCAGGCGGGGTATCTCTCGCAACAGGGCGCAAACGACATCTGGAGCGCCAAGGGCCTGAGCGGGCGCGGCAAGGTCGAATGGTTCATCCAGCCCGTCCTGACCCTCACCGCAGAGGGTGGCCGCCAGATCCGCGACGCGGCGCAAACCGACACCCCGGCCTATCTCAGCACCGACATCAACGCCCGCGCCGATTACGAGCTTTTCCGCAGCGTCATCGTCTCGGCGCAGGCAGGCTATACCTGGGACGAGTTCCAGGGCACCCGCGGCCGCGCCAGGCGTCCCCAGCTCGGCGCCGGCGCGCGCTACCGGATGGGCCGCAACCTCGTCTACGATCTCCGCTTCGAACATCTGGCCCAGCATTCGCCCCGGTCCGACGGCCTGCGCAACTTCAGGGACAACCGCCTGATGTTCACGGTGCGGCTGCAGCAATGAACCGCCGGCCCGCATGACCCAGATGCGCGTGGTCGCTCGCCTCACCTGCGCGAACGCGCCCGGCATCGTCGCCTGCGTCGCCCGCTCGCTCGCCGCCGCCGGCTTCGACATCCGCGACTCCCAGCAGTTCGAGGATGTCGAAAACGACCGCTTCTTCATGCGCGTAGATTTCCAGGGCGAGGCGCGCGACGTCGACAGCATCGCTGCCACCCTGTCGGAATGCGTCGCCCGGTTCGGCATGGAAGTGGACGTCGCACCGTGCGACCGGCCCAAGCGGGTGCTGCTGCTCGCCAGCCGCACCGATCACTGTCTGCTCGACCTGCTGCACCGCTGGCGCGACGGCGAGCTCGCGATGGAGCCGATCGGCATCGTCTCCAACCACCCGCATCCCGGCGGCAGCGGGGGCATGCTCCACGGGCTGCCCTTCCACTATCTGCCCGTCACGGCCGAGACGCGGGAGGAGCAGGAGCGTGCGATCCTTGCGATTGCCGACGCGGGCCAGGCGGACCTGGTCGTCCTCGCCCGCTACATGCAGATCCTGTCGACCAACATGGCGCAGGCGCTCGCCGGGCGCTGCATCAACATCCACCACAGCTTCCTCCCCGGCTTCAAAGGCGCGCGCCCCTATCACCAGGCCCATGCGCGCGGCGTGAAGATGATCGGCGCCACCGCCCATTATGTCACCGCCGACCTCGATGAGGGGCCGATCATCGCCCAGGATGCCATGCCGATCAGCCATGCCGACGACCCGGCCGAACTGATCCGCAAGGGTCGCGACATCGAACGCCGCGTCCTCGCCCGCGCACTGCGGCTGCACCTGGAAGGCAGGGTGCTGATCAACGGCTGCCGCACCGTCGTCTTCCAGAGCTGAACACCGCCGGCGCGCCGCCCGAACAGGCGTGAAAATGCGCCGATCTGCGACCCGCTCCGTAGATTGGCCGAGTTACCGGCGATCCCATCGCTGATAGCGTTTCCCGACCCGCAGTGCCTCCCGCGCGGGATCGTCAGGCTGGGCGCTGCGGGACCGCCCGCACCATCCAATGGAGCACCGCATGCTGCAACACCCGCGGCCATACCCCGATCGACCGATCGGCGTGCAGGACCATGTTCTCGCCGCCGCCTTGGCGCACCCCTACCGCGTCGCGGTGAGCGAGGCCGGGGCCGACACCCGCTATGCCACGCTGGAGCGGCGCGCGACCGCCGTCGCCCGGCGGCTGTTGCACATCGGGGTCGAGCCAGGCTCGGTCGTCGCGGTGCGGATGCGCCGCTCCACCGATCAGATCATGGCGCTTTTGGGTGTGCTGCTGGCGGGCTGCGCGTTCCTGGTGATCGATCCGGATGATCCCGAGGAACGCCGCGCCTTCATGATCGCGGACAGCGGGGCCGCAGCGGTGATCGCGCGCGAACAGGACGGCGACGTCGCGCCGGGGGAACTCCGGCTCGACCAGGAAGAGTTCGTCGGCGCCATCGCCCTGCCCCCCTGCGGCGGCAGCGACCTCGCCTATGTCGTCTACACCTCCGGCACCACCGGGGTGCCGAACGGCGTGGAAATCACCCACGACAATCTCCTGAACTTCATGGAATGGACGATCCGCGCCTTTGCGGTGACGCCCGAGGACCGCGCCGGCTATGCGATGGGCCTGACCTTCGACGCCGCCCAGTCAGAGATATGGCCGTATCTGGCAGCGGGCGCCGCGGTGGAGGTCGTCGATCACACCACCCGCACCTCTGCCGAACTGCTCCAGCGCTGGCTGATCGAACGCAATGTCACGATCGGCTCGATCCCGATGGCGCTGGCGGAGCTGCTGCTGTCCGCGCCCTGGCCACGCGACATCCCGCTCCGGCTGATGCTCACCGGCGGCGACGTGCTGCGCGCCTTTCCGGACGAGGCGCTGCCGTTCGACTTCGTCAACAACTATGGCCCCTCGGAATGCACCATCGCGGTCACCTCGGGCCGGGTTCCGCCCCGCAGCGGGGCGGCTGCCGGCACGGGTGGCGGCACGGGGGCCTTACCGACCATCGGCTGGCCCATCGACGGCGCCGACATCCACCTCCTCGACGGGGCGATGCAGCCCGTGCCCCAGGGGGTCGAGGGCGAAATCTGGATCGGCGGGCGCTGCGTCGGGCGGGGCTACCGCAACCGGCCCGAGCTGACCGCCGCCAAGTTCGTGCCCGATCCCTTCTCCAACCTGCCCGACGCGCGCCTCTACCGCACGGGCGACCGCGCGCGGCGACTCGACACGGGCGAATTCGCCTTTTGCGGGCGCACCGATACCCAGGCGAAGATCCGCGGCGTCCGGATCGAACTGGACGAGGTGGCGGTCTCGCTTCAGCGCCATCCCGCGATCGGCGCGGCGGTCGTGGCGGTCCGCGAGCATGAGACGCTGGGCCGGCAGATGATCGCCTATGTCGCGCCGGTCCCGGGGGCCGGCGCCACCGACACCCGCGCCGCGCTCGCGACGCTCCCCTCGGCGGAGGAGATGCGGCTGTTCCTCGAACGGCATCTCCCGCGCAGCCACATCCCCGCGCAGTTCGTCACGCTGCCCATTCTCCCGATGACCCGCAACGGCAAGATCGATCGCGACGCCCTGCCCGCGCCGGAGGTCGTGGAGAGCCGCGGGCGCCAGCCGGAGACTGACACCGAAATCCTGGTGGCAGAGATCGTCACCGGCGTGCTGGAGATCGACGATGTCTCGGCCGAGGACGATTTCTTCCTGATCGGCGGCCATTCGCTGCTCGCGACGCAGGTCGTCATCCAGTGCCGCGAAGTCTTCGAGATCGAGCTGACCCTGCGCGACCTGTTCGAGACGCCGACGATCGAAGGCCTCGCGGCCGAAATCGACGCCCGCATGGCGCGCAGCCCCAGCTTCGCTGGCGGGATGGAGGCGCCGCCCCCGCTCGGGCTCGACGCGCGGTGACCAGCCAGCCTGCGGAACGGGCCCCCAGCCTCGCCCAGCTTCTGCGGCCCGATTATCACGCCGACCCGCATCTTCTGTATCGCCGGATGCGGGACCGGGGGACCGTGATCTGGGACCCCTATGTCCATACCTGGATCGTCACCGGCTATGCGGAGGCGGTCACGGTGTTCCAGGATTTCCTGTCCGCCCGCACGCCCAGCGCGGAAACCTTCGGCCGCATGGGGCTGCCGATGCTCGCGCCGGCGGCCGACGTGATGCGCCGGCAGATGATGTTCATGGACCCGCCGCGCCACATGCGCGTCCGAGCGGCCTGCTCCGCGCTGTTCAACCCGGTGCGCGTCCGGCGACTCGAACACCGGATGCGGGAGATCTGCAGCGGGCTGATGGACCGTATCGACCACGGTGCCGCCTGGGACCTGCACGCCGATTATGCCGAGCCGCTTCCGGCGATGATCACGACCGAGATTTCCGGCCTCCCCCTCGCCGACTGGCGCCAGCTTCAGATCTGGTCCGACGATTTCGCCGCGCTCATCGGCAATTTCCACCAGTCCCGGTCGGAGGGCGACCGGCTCGCGGCATCGCTGGACGCGATGACCGCCTATATCGCCGACGCCATCGCCGAACAGCGCGCGGGCGAGGGGCGCGGCCTGATCGGCGCGCTCCTGGCCCAGGACGGCGCCGACCCGCTCGACGATGCGGAGATCATCGCCAACGTCATCATCACCCTGGTCGGCGGTCTCGGCACCATCACCAACCTCATTTCCAGCGGCACCGCGACCCTCACCGCCCACCCCGAGGCGATGGAGCGGATACGCCGGGACCCGGCGGCCATGCGCGGCGCCGTCGAAGAGATCCTGCGCTACGAAACGCCGAGCCAGTTCAGCGGACGGATCGCACCCGCGGACGTGGAGCTTGGCGGGCAGAGGATCGCCAGGGGCGACGCGGTGATGGTGATGACCGCGGCCGCGAACCGCGACCCGCTGGTCTTCGACGATCCCGAACGCTTCGACATCGCCCGCACGCCCAACCGTCATCTGGCCTTTGCCTGGGGCCCGCATTTCTGTTTCGGCGCCGCGCTCGCCCGCATGCAGGCCGGCATCGCGTTCGAGGAACTGTTGCGCCGGGCCGCGACCATCGAACTGGTCGGCGGGCCGCTCGAATGGCGCGAGAATCTGGGCCTGCGCGGCCTCACCACCCTCCCGGTCGTGACTACCCTCGCCGCCGCCTGACCACCGCGATCCGGCGCCTGTTTCACTTGTAACTTCTACCTCCTGTCCAGCCCTCTACTGGCGGGTTCGACGCCGAACAGGTCGTTTCTCAAATTGCCTGGTTCCGGCGACTTTAATGCGCCCCTGCCCCCTCCTATCTACGCGCGGCAAAGGGGACCCCATGCCAGAACCGATCCTCGCCGTGAGCGGCGTGTCCAAGACGTACAAGGGCGGCTTTACCGCGCTTCACAGTGTCGACCTGACGATCAACAAGGGGGAGATCTTCGCGCTCCTGGGCCCCAACGGCGCGGGCAAGACCACGTTGATCAGCATCATTTGCGGCATCGTGACCCCCACCACCGGATCGATCCAGGTGGCCGGCCACGACGCGCTCGTCGACTATAAGTCGGCGCGGCGCCGCATCGGCCTGGTTCCCCAGGAACTGTCGGTCGACATGTTCGAGACTGTACTCGCCACGGTCACCTTCTCGCGGCGGCTGTTCGGCCTGTCGGGACACAGCGCCTATATCGAGCAGGTCCTGCGGGACCTCTCGCTGTGGGACAAGCGCGACGCCCGGATCATGGAGCTGTCGGGCGGCATGAAGCGGCGCGTGCTCATCGCCAAGGCGCTTGCCCATGAGCCCGAGGTGCTGTTCCTCGACGAGCCCACCGCGGGCGTCGACGTGGCGCTGCGCCGGGACATGTGGAAGCTGGTGCATCGCCTGCGCGAACGCGGGACGACCATCATCCTCACGACCCATTATATCGAGGAGGCCGAGGAAATGGCCGACCGGGTCGGCGTCATCAGCAAGGGCAAGCTGCTACTGGTCGACGAGAAATCCGCGCTGATGCAGAAACTGGGGAAGCGCGAACTCGACCTCACGCTTGCCGAGCCCCTCGAAACCGTCCCCGACGGGCTGGAGCTCTGGCAGCTCAGCCTGCTGCACGAGGGAAAGACCCTGCGCTACGTGTTCGATTCGACGCGGGAGGATACCGGCATCCCCTCGCTCCTGCGCGCGCTGGCCGACCGGCACATCGCATTCACCGACCTTGAGACGTCGAAGTCGAGCCTCGAGGACATCTTCGTCGACCTGGTGGGGGAGCGGGCATGAACCTGCATGGAATTTGGGCGATCTATCGCTTCGAGATGGCGCGCTCGCTTCGCACCCTGTGGCAGAGCCTCGTCGGGCCGGTGCTGACCACCAGCCTCTACTTCATCGTCTTTGGCGGCGCGATCGGCAGCCGGATGCAGAGCGTCGACGGCGTGAGCTATGGCAGCTTCATCGTCCCCGGCCTCATCATGCTCTCGCTGCTGACGCAGAGCGTGGGCAATGCCTCGATCGGCATCTACTTCCCCAAGTTCACCGGCACGATCTTCGAGCTTCTCTCCGCGCCCATTTCGGCGATGGAGATGGTTCTGGGTTATGTCGGAGCCGCCGCGACCAAGTCGATCGTGATCGGCATCATCATCCTTGCGACCTCGGCCTTCTTCGTTCCCATTCGGGTGCTGCATCCCGGCGCGATGATCGCCTTCCTGCTGCTCACGTCGATCGCGTTCAGCCTCCTCGGCTTCATCCTCGGCATCTGGGCCAAGAGCTTCGAACAGCTGAACTTCGTGCCCCTGCTGCTGATCACGCCGCTGACCTTCCTGGGCGGCAGCTTCTATTCGATCGACATGCTGCCGCAGCCGTGGCGGACGGTCAGCCTGTTCAACCCGGTCGTCTACCTCGTGAGCGGTTTCCGCTGGAGCTTCTTCGGCAAGGGCGACGTCGACATCGCGATCAGCCTGGGCGTGACGCTCGGCTTCCTGGTTATATGCCTCGCCATCATCGCCTGGATCTTCAAGAGCGGCTGGCGGCTGAAGAACTGAGGCCGCGCGAGGAGCAGCGCGCGTCCGCGACTAGCGACGCAGTCGTGCTCAGGGCCGTCGAGGCGGCCATACGCTGGCCTCAATTTTGATCTGCAAGCGCGCCTGCATGGACAACGTTATTCAGATTGGCCCGGTGATGATCTCCACCGGCCGCGCGATCGCGATCGCGCTGCTGTGGGGGTTCATCAGCCTGGGCGCATTCATCGGGTCGCGCACTTCGACCCGCGCTGGCCGCGCGGCCTGGATCGCCGCGGGGGCAGGGATCCTCGCAGCGCGGATCGGGTTTGTCATTACGCATTCGGAAGCATTCATGGCGGAGCCGTGGAGCATCCTGGCCATGTGGCAGGGCGGCTTTTCGCTCTGGCCCGGGGTGGTCACTGCGATGCTGGTGACGCTTTTCCTGCTGGGCCTGCGCCGCGCCACCTTGTGGATGTTCGGATCGATCGTCGCGCTGGCCGCGGTGCAGCTGGCGGCGGAATCCTGGCTGACGCCGGCGCCCCGTCCGCTGCCGCCCGGTCTGGTGGTCGCGGATATGGAACAGCGGCCGCTGCCGATCGACAGCCTGCGCGGCCGACCTTTGGTGGTGAATCTCTGGGCGACCTGGTGCCCGCCGTGCCGCCGCGAGATGCCGATGCTCATCGATGTCGCGAAAGGATCAAAGACCCCGATCCTGCTGGTCAATCAGGGCGAGGATATCGCGCAGGTTCGCGCCTATTTGCAGCGTAGCGGGCTCGCCGAGGATTCGGTGCGGACGGACCCCCTGAGTAATTTTGCCCAGCGGATTGGCTCCCGCGCCATGCCAACCACCCTGTTCATCGATGCGAGCGGCCGGATCGTTCGCACCCATGCCGGTGAAATTTCCCGCGCAGCCCTGCTGGCCGGGCTGCGAGAGGTCGAGCGAGCGAGTGGCCGCTAGGCGGGACCGGTTCTGATCGTGACGGCAGTCTGCGGCCAATCCGGCGACGCGTACCGAAGCCCGCGGCCTAGATCGACGAAGCGACGACATAGCCGCCGACGGCAATGACCAGTCCCGCAAAGCCGCGCTCCAGCAGGCCTTTGCGCGTACCGATCCGCTTGCCGAGCGCGATGCCGGCGATCGTTCCGCCCACCCCTCCTGCGACCAGCAGACCGGTCACGCCCCAGTCCACAAGGCCGGACGCGGCATAGGATGCTGCCGTCGTGAGGCCGAGCGCGCTGACGACCACCAGCGAGGTGCCGATCGCAAAAGGCAATGGCATGGCGGTGGCGAGCATCAGGCCCGGCACGATCAGGAACCCGCCGCCGATGCCGAAAAAGCCTGCGGCCAATCCTACGAGAACGCCGATCCCGACCAGGCGTGGCAACAGGAAGGCGGCGCTTTCCCGCGTCAGGCGTACATCGGGCGCCTCCGCTACGCGCCGCTTGCGCAGCATCGAGAGGCCCACCCCGATCATCAGCAGCCCGAACAGCGCGAGCAGCCGCTCGCCATCGACTGCCTTGCCAAGCTCTGCGCCGATCGCGGCACCCACGATGCCCGCTACCGCGAACACGCCCGCGCACCGCCACTTGACCCGTCCGCCGCGCGCGTGTCCGATCAGGCTGGCGAGCGCATTGGCCGCCACCGCTACCGCTGCCGTGCCGATGGCGGCATGGGGCGACCCCATGCCGACGACATAGACGAGCAGCGGCACGGCAAGGATCGACCCACCCCCGCCTACCAGGCCGAGGATGAGGCCGATCGCCCCGCCCGATGCGAGCGCGGCAAGGATGGTGGCCGCTTCCATGCCTCAGGCCGCCGTGCGGCGGTTCCAGGGCATGACGCGCAGCAGATTGGCCATGCCGCACCAGCCGCTCACACCCGCGAACATCAGCCCTGCGCCGACGAATGCCGACAGCCCAAGGAAGCCTGGCGCGACGAAGAGCCCAAGCAACACGCCGATCAGCACCAGCGCACCTGCTGTAATCTGAACCTGTCGCATGATCTCCAGCGGCTGCGACCGATCGGTCAGGATCGGCTGTCCCGCCTGGCGCCATCCATCGATCCCGCCCGCCAGGACATAGGCCTTGGCACCGCCCGTCGCCGCGCCAAGCTGCGCCGCGCTGGCAGCGGTGCGCATGCCCGACTTGCAGTGGAACACAACCGGACGGCCGTCGCACGCAAGGTCGCCAAGCCGGTCGAGCGGCACATTCACGGCGCCGGCTATGCGCTCGCGCGCATGTTCATCCGCGCCGCGAATGTCGATCAGCCGCGCGCCGTTCTCGATCGCGGCGCGGGCTTCGGCAGGGGAAAGGGTCGCAAGCGTCATCATCCATCCTTGCAATGAGAGTCATAGACGGTGGCGAGCCGCGCCTCGATGCGCACATCTACCTGCTGAGCATCACCACCACATTAGGTATTGCTAATGTAGCGTGCGCTTATATATTAGCAAGCGCTAACGGAGGAAATGATGTCCCGGCCCTTCATTGAGGCGTTCTTCGACGCCCCCACCAACACGATCAGCTACCTCGTCGGCGATCCCGCCACGCGGACTGCAGCCGTGATCGATCCCGTGCTCGACTTCGACATCGCGAGCGGCACGGCCGACACCGCGTCTGCGGAGCGGATCCTCGATTTCGCGCGCGATCATGACTGGCGCATCGCCATGGTGCTCGAGACCCACGCCCATGCCGACCACCTGTCCGCCGCCCCGTTCATCAAGGCGCATACCGGCAGCTGGATCGGGATCGGTGCGCATATCCGCGACGTTCAGAAGATCTTCCGCCCCGTTTTCGCGATGGATGATCTCAAGACAGATGGGTCAGATTTCGATCGCCTGTTCAACGATGGCGACCGGTTTGCAATCGGTACGCTTGAGGTTGAGGTGCTACACGTTCCCGGCCACACGCCCGCCGACATCGCCTATCGCATCGGCGATGTGGCGTTCGTGGGCGATACGCTGTTCATGCCCGACTATGGCACCGCGCGCGCCGACTTCCCGGGCGCGAGCGCGCGGACGCTCTATCGCTCGATCCGGCGCTTGCTGGCCCTGCCCGATGCGACACGGCTGTTCCTCTGTCATGACTACAAAGCGCCCGGCCGTGACGAGTATCGCTGGGAAACAACGGTCGGTGAGCAGCGACGCGCGAGCGTGCATGTCCATGACGGGGTGAGCGAGGACGAGTTCGTCGCGATGCGCGAGGCGCGCGACGCCGGCCTCGCCGTTCCGAAGCTGCTGCTACCCGCGATCCAGGTCAATATCCGCGCCGGCCGTTTCCAGCCCGCCGAATCGAACGGGGTCAGCTACCTGCGTATCCCGGTGAAGTGGAAGACGGATTAAAGGCGCCCCACTCCGCCCCCTCAGCCGTCCGCGACGGGGTAGCCTTCGAAGACCTTCGGCTTGCCCATCACGACGTGCGTCGTGATCCGGCCGAGGCCAACCTCGCCCGCAAGCCGGTCTTTCAGATCATTCCATTCCGGCATCGTTCGCACGACCACCTTCAGGACATAGTCGGTGTCACCGCTGACGTGCGATGCCTCGACGATCTGCGGGATATCCCGGATCGCCCTTTCGAAGCGCTGGCGTTCGTCCCGCTGGCGCCCCTCCAGCGCGACCTCGACCAACAGGACCAACCCGATATCGACTTTGAAGGGATCGAGCCGGGCGTGGTAGCCCTGGATCACATCGGCACGCTCCAGCCGGCGGACGCGCGCCAGGCATGCGCTCTCGGACAGCCCCACGCGCTGCGCGAGCGCGGCGTTCGTGATCCGCCCTTCGGCTTGCAGCGTGCGCAGGATTCGCCGGTCGATCCGGTCGAGTGAGCTTTCGGCGGTCATAGGGCGCACAGACCGCAGAATCTGCGGCGCCGGTCAAGCTCTTCAAGGACACTTGCGGAGCCCCGCCGCATAGAATGGGCCTGCGACTACGGAGGTTCACATGGCGCAGGAAAAGACTCCGGCGGCTTCTGCCAGCGACGGAATGTGGGTATTCATCATCGGGGCGACGATCATCGTCGGCCTGCCCCTTGTCATCGCCGCGACCCATCTCGCCGTCGGCTGACGCATGAGGCGCACCCCAATTCCCACCCAAGGCCTGCGCATTTGAAACACTGGAACGTCCGCAAAACCCTTTCCGATACCGGCGAGCGCGGGACGGGCACGCTCGCCCGGACGATGAGCTGGCCGCATCTCATGGCGCTCGGCGTCGGCGCGATCGTCGGCACCGGCATCCTGACGTTGATCGGGGTCGGGGCGGCAAAGGCCGGACCGGCCGTCCTGGTGTCCTTCGTCATCGCAGGCCTCGTCTGCGCCTGCGCGGCGCTCGCCTATGCAGAGATGGCGACGATGATTCCGGCCTCCGGCAGCGCCTACACGTACAATTACGTCGTCGTGGGTGAGCTAGTCGCGTGGATCGTCGGCTGGTGCCTGATCCTGGAATACAGCCTGGTCGTGAGCGCCGTCGCGGTCGGGTGGTCCGGATATGCCGCACCCCTGCTGCATGACTGGGCGGGCGTGCCCTGGGTCTTGATGCGGGGGCCTCATGCTGGCGGTTGGGTCAATCTGCCGGCAGCCGTGATCATCTGCCTCGTCGCCGCCATGCTGATCTACGGCATGCGAAAGAGCGCGACGATCAATGCCATCCTGGTGCTCGTGAAGCTCGCCGCGCTCGTGCTGTTCGTCGCGATCGCCGCGCCTCAGTTCGACGCGTCCAATCTGGCCCCCTTCTCCCCCTTCGGCTTCGCCAAGTCCGTCGGGCCGGACGGTGCCGAGCAGGGCATCATGGCCGCCGCCGCGATCATCTTCTCCGCCTTCTATGGTTTTGACGCGATCGCCACCGCCGCCGAGGAAACCCGCAACCCGAAGCGCGATCTGGCGATCGGGATCATGGGGTCGATGCTGGCGTGCGCGGCGATCTACACGGTCGTGGCAGGAACCGCCCTGGGCGCCACCCATTTCAGCCGGTTCGCCAATTCGCCCGAGCCGCTCGGGCTCATCCTGCGCGAGCTCGACCAGCCGATCGCCGCGCGATTCCTCGCGCTGTCCGCGGTGGTGGCACTTCCCACCGTCATCCTCGCCTTCTTCTACGGGCAGAGCCGCATTTTCTTCGTCATGGCCCGCGACGGACTGCTGCCGCGCGGCCTGGCAAAGCTCTCCGGCCGGGGCGTGCCGGTGCGCACCACCCTGTTCACGGTGCTGATCGTCGGATCGATCGCAGCGTTCTTTCCGCTCGACGAGATCGTCGCCCTGGCCAACGCCGGAACGCTCCTCGCGTTCGGGTCGGTAGCGGCATGCATGCTCATCATGCGCCGCCGCGCCCCCCAGGCCGAGCGCGGTTTCCGCGTACCCGCCGCATGGCTGGTCGGCCCGGTCGCCATATTGGGGTGCGCGTACCTGTTCTTCAGCCTGCCCAGCTCCACGCATGCGTGGTTCCTTGTCTGGACCGCAGCCGGCATCGCGCTCTACGCTGCCTATGCCGGAAGACGGGTGATAAGCTCCGAGGTGTGAGCAAGGCGACTGGGGGCGAAAGTCGATTGGCAGGAAGCGCCCCAAGTCGGACGTTGCATTGATGATCCTGCACGGCATGCTATCGCACCGTCCGGTCCAACCACCGAAGGTGCCGCCATGCGAACTGTGATTGTCTGCTCGCTTGCCGCCTTGATGGCCACCCCGTCGTCAGCAGCTTCACTTGGTTCTTCCGCAGTGCCGGAAGTTGTCAAAGGTGTTCAGTCTTGTCTTACGGCAACCCGTGAAGATGGCGTCGATATTGATAGCCTCCAGAACGACGGGTGGAGCAAAGTGACGGTGTCTGATGGAGGTAGAACCGTAGCTTCACCTATCCCGATGCTTTCCAAGGGCAGCCTGATTCTTGTACATCAAGCCAGCGGCCCTACGCCGATCTGCACCATCATGGCGAAAGTTCCAGATGTTCCGGCTATCAGCGGGGTAGCCACTGCATTGGATGGCGCTCTGGAAACGGGTCGGAAAATCGAAAATGGCAAAGCGATCCCGGCGTACTGGTTCCCGGAAGGCCACGTAGTACAACTAGCGTCGACTGGGAGTGAGAAAGCCCCCGGTGTGCGCATAGTCGTCGCCTACCGCAAATAGTCGATCTTCCGCGGTCAATGCCGAGGCAAACCGGAACGACAGCGAACAACCTTACCGAACATGCCGTGCGGATCGTTTAGCCGGCAGCCCATCCCATCCCCGGTAATTGTTTCTGCCATTCTTCTTCTTTCGGCCAGCTGCCTGCCGATCCCTGCCAGATTGCGGCGTACATGGCAGTCGCAGGTATTGGCTCACCGTCCAGAGACGCGCTGCATCGGATTTTGGTGCTAGTGCTTCTCATCCAAACCTTCAGTTCACCGTCGCCGAATGGCGTGAGCCATGGCTCCTGGTATTTGTGCGCGAATCGCATCCTGCCGCTGCTGGCATGGACTTGCTCGCCGTTCACCAGCATCCGCTCCTGCCCCCAGAGCGTCCAGGTGAAGGCGTTATCCACCTCGATTATGGCGTTGCCGATCCGAAACTCCCAACGTTGGCCAATCAGCCGCATTTGTCGCTTCTCCTCGACCAACGTTTTTTCGACAACCGGAGCCAGAATATGTGAGCGCTTGATGGTGACAAGCTGCAATGCCGGCCTCAGCTTGTTTATCGACGGGATGCAGAACTCATGAGTTTTGCATGAACCAAAGAACGGGACGAGACCACGCGACCTGCCGATGCAAGAATCTGACGCGTTTCACATTCGCATCCGGGTGTCGACTTTTCCATGGCGAGGACCCGAAAGCGGTCGGAGAGCTTTACACCCAGACTGCGACGTCCCGGGCTTGAGAAACGGGCGCTGAAAAGCTGCCCTTCCGCTTGTGCCCCAGAGTCAGTCGTTCAGGTCGGCGCTCGCATCGCACGAAAGCCCACGTCCGTTCATTCTCAGGCGGCTTGTCTGCCGAAGCCGCACTAATCCGCCAGTTGGTAGGTCGCCGTTGCCAGGAGCTGAACTCTGTCTAGCCTGCGCCCCGGCTGCTTAGCTCGACTGATAACGATAGACAGAGCAGGGTCCTTCCGGCTGCGAAAGGTTGTGCTCGCCATGTCGCCTTTTGAGGTATTCTTTTCCACTTCCCAGCGATCGTTGAAGGCGGGCGATGAAAGAACGCTCTGCACGATCGGCTGAAGGTCGGGCACCCCGCCGCCTGTGATGTGACACATCGGTAGCTGGTCAGAAACCACCAGAATATAGCCTGTGGTCGGAGAAGAGTTGATACGCCAGTAGTGGTTTGCCTTGCGCATTTTTTTTGGTGGAAGGTTTACCTCTTCCACCTTCTCGACAAGCGCCATCTCCTCGACAAGACCAACAGCCGTAATGAACGGGCCGGTGCCTTCAGCCCAACTCGCCGGGTTTAACAACCATTCCTCACATCCCCGGAGCGCGCCGTCGAAACCCCTGTGAAGGTCTTGCTCGGCCTGAGCGGACGGCGCGTAGGCTGTGATAGCAACAAGAGCAGGTAGGACGTAGCGCATGTCCTCCACCCTACTTTAGAGAAAAACCACTTTCTACCCAGGTTCTTTGTCGCGCGAGCGCGCCGATAACTAGACGCTGAACTCGGTCGACCGCACACGATGAACGGATGACAAGCTTCCGCTCATTGATGAAGCCGATTGGGGCAGCATCGCCGGTTGAACGCGCATCTCAAATCAGGGTTGGCCAATCTCCCACATCCGCCTCCCGTAAGCAGCCGCTCCGCTTCCCACCTAGAGCGCGACGTTCGGGGCTGGAAAGCCTGCGCTAGAGCGGTTTTCGAGCGAGCTGAATCGAGAGGGATTCACATGGCCGTGGTTTTCTGGTTCACGATCCCTGCCGGCAAGGGAGGCCGGGATGGATGGGTCGAGCCTTGTCGCGTGATCTGCGGGACCGTGTGGTCGCCGCCGTTGAAGGTGGGGTGTCGTGCCGGCGGGCGGCCGAGCGGTTCGGGGTCAGCGCGGCGAGCGCGATCCGGTGGCGACAGCTGGCGCTGCGCCATGGCACGCCGGCGGCCA